>CAYSDT010000507.1:0-2572 GCA_964429835.1 uncultured Ardenticatenaceae bacterium
CTTGCTGAGCCGCCTCAACAACCGCCACAACCTCTGGCAAATCCATATTCATCTCTTTCAATTTAGCCAATGTCGGCACACTGTTTTTGTCCCAGCCGCGCCGCTTATAGACGGCATCGAGAAGCTGTTCGTATTGATCTTCACGATATTCACGCAATGCCGCCATCTTTTCTTTGGTGGAAAGATTTTCAGGCTCTGCACCGATGAGGTCGCGCAATTGCACGTCGTATTTCTTCGCTCGTGACACATACTCCTCTTCCGTGACAGGTCCGACCGCACGGTAAGGCGGGTAATCATGCACACGCCCCACACGCCCCATCCGTATAGAAAACACTTTCTGGAAGGTGTACACGCGCTCCGATTGGGCGATTAAATCATCGGCAGTCACTTTGACCCCCGTCACCCCTTCATGCACCCATGTGTAATTTTCCACATGCTCTTCAACTTTGGCGGGTTCGGCCGTGTCCGTGTTGCTTTCAGGCGACACATCATTCCACGGCAATTTACACAGCCCATGCAGGCTAAACCAAGTACGCCACATCGGGAAATAGTGCAACGCCTCCGCTTTATCTTCAAATGATGGCAGTAAATTCAACACTTGATCCATGAAAATCAGCCACGCCTCATCATGTTGCGGCCCCTTCGTTGCCAAACCAAAACCGCCCTGCTGTGCCAACGACTCCTTTGTCCCATATTCAGAGATTTCCATCCCCTTAATTTCCATCCCAATGTCGTGCAGGAAGGATGGATCGCCGCCGTACTCTTCAGCAAACAGTTTCTTCATCCGCATCACGCCCTGACCGACGACTACGCCGAACCCTTCACCGCGTGCCATCTGGTGCAACAGTTCAAGAGCGGCCGCGCCATTGCCAAAGTTAAGCTCCATCCCGCCCGTGTCCTCTTGGGTGATGATGCCTTCTTCGTAACATTCCATCGCAAAAGCGGCCGAGTTGGCAAACGAGATGGTGTCTACGCCGTAGGTGTCACAGTAGAAATTCAATTCCAGCACAATTTCAGGATCGAAGTTGCCGATATTTGAACCCAACCCAGCCACATTTTCATATTCGGGGCCATCGACAAGGACTTTTTGCCCAGCATAAGGGCCAGTTTGAATCGGATGGTCGTCCACGCCGTGAGAGCAAGACATGGTACAGCCCAGCCAGCAGCCATCGGGAATGTCCTGCGTGAATTTGCTCATCCACACATCGGAATCAATTCTGGGGGTATCGTCGTGTGCGCCAAAACGGAAATTATTAGTCGGCAACAGGTCAAAATGATCCATAATACCGACGATATTGGCGGTGCCGATTTTTTTCATCTGATTCTGCTTGTCGTCCAGTTCATTCATTTCACGATTGAAGCGTTTGCCCGCTTTGCGAATGAGAGCAAGGTCGGCGGGGCCGTTGCTGTCGCCGCGTATGTTGGTGAAGCGGACGACGATGCCCTTGATTTTCTTGTCACGGAAAACGCGCCCTGTTCCGCCCCGCCCCGCTTGCTTCAAGCGAATCTCCTGACGGCGGGTGTCGTACCAAGTGGCGTTGATGATGGCGTAGCGGATATGTTCGGCCGCGTCGCCAGCCGACATGACGGATATGCCGCGCCGCTGTTTTTCGTTATCAGCGTACATTTCTGTCAAATGTGCGCCCAATAGATGGGAATCGACGGCTTCCAATGGTGCGGTTTCAATCGTGATTTTGCCTGTGTCGCCATCAATAAAAATGATGACATCCTCAGTCGCTTTGCCTTGAATTTCCATCGCGTCGAAGCCTGCGAATTTCAAAAATGGGGCGAAATAGCCGCCGACATTGCTGTCAATCACATTGTCGGTTAAGGGGGAAAGGGTGACGACGGTCGCTTTGCCAGAGCCAGCGTAGCCCGTCGTGCCGCAGATGGGGCCGTTGGCGATGATGAGGGCGTTTTCGGGATCGTCCCATTTTGTGTCGGGCGTTACTGCATCCCATAACAGTTTCAGCCCGAAACCTCGTCCGCCCGTGAATAAATCTTTCATCTGCTGGGTGACGGGTTTCTGGCTGATTTTATTGTTGTCTAAATTGATATGGAGGGTGCGATTGGCGTAGCCGCGCACAACGGGGTGCATTTCATATTCATACTCAGCCAACAGTTTGTGGGCTGCTCTCATTTTTTCAATGGGGGGATAAGTGGTCATTATAGACTCCTTGTAATTTCTCAAGTTTTCGGAACGAATCAGGTTTACCCCGACTCCTAAACGTATCATTTTGATGAAGGCAGGACTTTACCTTTTTTGGTGGGAATGGCAATCGAAAATGATGGGTTCTTTGCGTTTTTATGTGGTCATGCGGTTTAGTAGACGCGGATATGGGGGAACGCAGATGGAAAAACAGCCCTTGTTTAAAATAGGACACTGATTACGCTGATTGCACTGATTTTCTGTTTTTTATCAGTGTCCTATTTAGGGGGTTGAACGATTATGATATTAACGGCCGTTTTTCCCCATCCCATCCCCATTCACAAACGCATACGGCATTGCTTTTGTATTGAAAGCTACACCCACATTACCGCGCCTGTCAACGGTGATGAGACCGCCCTCGCC
>CAYSDT010000508.1:0-2561 GCA_964429835.1 uncultured Ardenticatenaceae bacterium
AAATTGAGAACAATTCATGATTTTGATGTTCTTACGCAGTTAGCAACGACAACAGGCACGGTCGCATCGCTGGACGATTTTACAGATCAAATGCAGCAGTACGCCTATTGAGCGTGTGTTCGTATAACATTGTTTATGAAAACAGTTTCTTTTGTTCATATCAGCGATACACATATTGGCCCAACGGCCGTTTACAACCGATTTGGTCATGTGTCTTACCCATGCACGGCACGATTGGTTGAGATCATTAACAACTTACCCGTCACCCCCGACTTTGTAATACACACGGGCGATGTCGTCACCGACCCCGACCCCGATTCGTACCGCTTGGCGGCCGATTTGCTGGCAAAAATAAATGTGCCAGTTCATTATGTCGTTGGCAATCACGATACGGCCGTTGATATTCGTAATTATATGTCGATGGGGGCGCACGAATCGCTGAGCGACAACGCTGATTTGCTGACTTACGCCTTTGATGTAAACGGCGTGCGTTTTTTAACAATTGATGCCCGCGCTGGCGATGATATTGACCCCAGTGGATTGCTTTCTGACGAACAGTTAGCAATCGTCCGTCACGAAGTGACAACGGGCAGTTCGCCACTTGTCGTTTTCATGCACTATCCCGCGTTACCAATCAACGCCCCGTGGATGGATCGTAAGATGTTGATTCTCAACGGTGAGAAACTCCATCAAGCATTATTGCCCGCTCGTGACCGTTTACGCGGCGTTTTTCATGGGCATATCCATCAACATATGCAAGTCGTGCGCGACGGGATTAGCTACAACAGCACAGCCAGCGCATTTTCGCAATTTACCGCGTGGCCGACAGACGAAATGTTCGGCATTGACCGCGACCATTTGCCCGGATACGCATTCGTTCAACTATTACCAGAACAAACAATTGTGCATCAGCACACTTTTCCAAGACCCGACTAATAAGGGATACTGATTGCACCGATTACACTGATGTGAGTATGCACGATTTGATAAGACAGTTATCCATTATCAGTGTTCATCAATGAAATCAGTGTACTAAATCTTAAAATTATGGACTTTCAACCGCCAATAATCAATTTACTAATTATTGCACCACTCCTCATCACGATGGGAGCAGGTGTATTTTTGATGTTCCTCAACATATTTCTCGATGAAGAATATGAACAGGCTTATTTTTGGTTGACGCTGGTCGCTGTTGTGGCCGCGTTTGTGCAAAATGTGGGCATGTGGGGACATGAGTATGGAACTTTCATCGCCCGTGACAGCTACCCGATGGTGGTCAGCGACAATTTCTCCGTCTTTTTGAACGGCATTTTGTTAATAACGGCCGTTATCACCCTCCTCATCTCCCGCAGCTACTTGCGCCGCACCGAATTGGAACGCCCAGAATTCTACATGCTGATGCTGTTCTCCCTCAGCGGCATGATGATGATGGGCATGTCGAACGATTTAATCCTCGTTTTCGTCGCCCTTGAACTCCTGTCCATCCCCCTGTACATCATGGCTGGTATGGCCGTCCCCCGCGCCGATTCCGAAGAATCGGCCATGAAATACTTCCTGTTAGGCGCGTTTTCGTCTGGCATTTTCGTCTACGGCATCGCCCTGATTTACGGCGCGACGGCAACGACATCACTGCCCGCCGTGTACGATGCGCTTGAAGCGGGTTCTTTCTTGGCGATGGCTGGCACGGCCTTTTTGATGGTCGGTTTTGCCTTCAAAATTGCGGCCGTTCCGTTCCATATGTGGACTCCCGATGTGTACGAAGGTGCGCCAACGGCCGTTACTGCATATATGTCCGTCGGCGCGAAAGTGGCTGGTTTTGCCGCCCTGTTGCGTGTCTTCATGGTCGCCTTGCCCGCCATGAGCGATTCGTGGATGAGCGCATTCGCCCTCATCGCCGCGTTGACGCTGATTATCGGTAATGTCGTCGCCCTGATGCAGACGAACATCAAGCGCATGCTTGGTTATTCAAGCATCGCTCACGCAGGGTATTTGCTGATTGGCGTTGCCGCCGCTGGACAAAATCCAGAAGCGATGGGTTCGGTGCTGTTCTATCTGCTGGCCTATCTCTTCACCACGTTGGGCGCGTTCGGCGTTGCTATCGCCCTTGAATACAAATTGGGCGAAGGCGTGCAGCTTGACGATTACAAAGGGTTAGCCAGACGCAGCCCGTGGATAGCAGCCGCCATGCTCGTCTTCATGTTATCGTTGACGGGTGTGCCGCCGACTGGTGGCTTCTCTGGTAAATTCTACATCTTCCGCTCGGCCGTTGATGCCGATTTATGGTGGCTGGCGATTGTCGCCATCGTCACCAGCGTCATTTCTGGCTACTACTATTTGCGCGTCGTATTCTACATGTACATGTTCGATAGCGACCGTACCGAGCCAGCGAACACAACAGGATGGGCATTAAAAGCTGGCTTGGTGATAGCTCTTGTTGGTGTGCTATGGCTCGGTTTCTTCCCCGCCAAATGGTTTGATTTGGCACATGAAGCTGTTATTGGAACAACGCAGTTATTGGCAGGCGGCTAATTGGGACATTGATTGCACAGGCAAACACAGAT
>CAYSDT010000509.1:0-2558 GCA_964429835.1 uncultured Ardenticatenaceae bacterium
TAGAAGGACTCCTCAAAATAAGGGCGGTCTTTCAGCGTGGTGTCAGCCAGAAAAATGACATCTTCATAACGGCCGTTTGCATAATACGCCTCATATGGCCCAAACTGATACCACAACATCCGCCACGGTAGCCCAATCGCCCGTGCTTGGTCATAGGCCAACACCGCCTCATCGTATTGCCCCAGTGCTGTGTAGACAGTGCCTAAATTGAACCAGTGGAACGCATTTTCAGGGTTGGCTTGGGTGTCTGCTTGCACTGTTTCCAGTGTCCGCGCCCACATCACGTCGTCGTCCATATCATCGCCGATGATGGTGGCGACCGCTTCGGCTTGGTCAGGGCGATAGGTGGGGATGTAATTGCCGTTGAACGCCGTCCATCGCTCTTCCAGTTCGGCGTAGGGCAACGCACGCCCTTCCGTGCTTGCATTTTGCAGCGGCTCTTCGCTGGTGCCAAACCATGAATCGTACACCCAAAATTGCTCCAACTCGTCATCATAAGCGATGGCGAGCAGATAATGGCCGTACCAGCCCATCCAGCTAAAGTCGCCCGGCGGGTCGATGCCGACGTGCAGAACGACGGGAATGTCGGCCGCAAGCAGGCGGCGCACGGTCTCTAAATCGCCGTTGGCGCGGGGAATTGCCTGCAAATCGGTCTCTTCGTTGACGTAGGCGGCCATCTCTTCGGGGGTGACGTTGCGGTCTTCGGCGTTGGGTTTCATGACAACGGCCGTTTGTTCCTGTGTGTAGTTTGTGCCGAAATAGCTCAACGCCATCGCCATTGTGGCTGGGCCGCAATTGTTCCACGTTTGGAACTTATGCGGCACATTTTCCAGCCTGTGGGCAGTGGGGATGGGGTTTGGCGTGGGCGATGGTGTTACGGTTGGTGTGGCTGTCGCGGGGGGGATGGGTGATGGCGTGATGGTGGCTTTTGCGCTTTCTGCCGAACTGTGCATCGTCGCCATCGGCTCGGCTGTGGCCGTGCTGGTGGGGGCGATGGTCGGCGTGGGCAACAGTAATTCAGCCGCGTTTTCAGGCGCGGCAACCGTCGGCAACAACGGCGATGATTGCACAGGGACAGCCATCGCCCGCAATGGTTCGGGGAAGCGCGAAGCGTAACGTGGCGGTATCGCTTTCATAATGGCTGGTGTTGCCAAAATAAATATGCCGACGATGGTGAATATTATAATGAAGGGGAGTATTTTTTTATTGTTCACAAGTGGGCGATTTTAACAATCAACAGTCAACAGTCAAACGTCAGCGGAAAATAGTCATTTTGGGAGTGGCGAATGGCGAGTGGCGAGTGGCGAATGGTGAGTAGCGAGTGGCAAGTAAGTGGAGTCGAGGCTTTAGCCGGTTTTTTTGACACTTGTCATTCCTGTGTAGGTTTGAAAAGTTGCACGGAAGGTTTGCGGAGTTGCACGGAAGGTTTGCAGATTGCACGGAAGGTTTGAAAAGTTGCACGGAAGGTTTGCAGATTGTACGAAGGGTTTGCAAAGTTGCACGGAAGGTTTGTAGTTTGCACGAAAGGTTTGTTATGCTCAACAAACCTTCCGTACAATTTAGAAACTGTTCGTGGGTTTCCCGCCTTCATCTGTACCTTCGACAGACTCAGGTTGCGCCGAACCTAACGGCCGGGCGGGAAGATGGCAATCGTGTCACCTGCATGGAGCGGGCTGGTGAAGCCGCCGCCATAATTGAGATCACGGCCGTTTTTCAACACCCGCCAGCCAAATTTTGGAACATACACAGGGGAAACCTTTTCCCACAATTCCTCTTCGTTTTCCTGTGATTCCCACACCGTTTCCAGCGCGTCGTGCCGCGCTTGGGGATAATAGCTGAAGAATTTTTGGAGCAAAACGGCCGTTTCCGCCCCATCATGCACATGCACCACAATCTCATCTTTGCCAACTATCTTTTGCATCCGCGCATATAACGTAACAGGAATCGCCACCGCGCCATCATCTATCGCCATTGCCACTTCGTAACCGAGCAGCATTAAGTGCAATTGCGCCATCAGGTATTTGTTCCAGCCCGCTGACGCTTTGGCGATGAGTGCGGCGGGCAAGTCGGCTTCCAGCATATATGTGGAGAATGATGCCATCACCAAACCAATCGCCCCATTGATGTATGTTGGCGGCACAAATGTTTTGCGCGGTCCGTGTGCGGCGTGCAATTTGCCCGCCATGAACAGGTAATGGGCAAACTCCTCGCTGGTGTCCAGTCCCAGCGTGCGTGCCAGCCAGACGGCGAAGAATTGACGGCGTTCGGCCAGATGGGCTTCATCTGCACCATTTTCCCAACCGAGAATAGCGGCCGTTTCTGGTACAGAAAGCAGATAATCGTAAGTGCCAACGACCAGTTCGGGAGCGCGGCGCAGTAAAGTTTCAGTCGTTTGCGCCATCGCCATGCGATCATTGGCGGACAAAACCATAAAGTCGAGTAGTTGCCGCCATTCAGCGGTGGGATCGGGAGCTAATTTATGAAGGGTTAAAACGGGTGAGTCGGTCATGATGAAATTCTCCTGTGTTCGATTTTGATGGTGAAAAGTATACCGAATT
>CAYSDT010000510.1:0-2554 GCA_964429835.1 uncultured Ardenticatenaceae bacterium
CTGGAACAATATCCGCAGATCATAATTATTGGGGCTTAGACGCATCTGGCTCCACAATTGGTGGGAGCAACTTTGGTGCTAACGATTGGGCACATCGGCTGGGTGGTAACATTATGGTGGAAAGTCCAGGTGTTAATGCGTATGAATCCAATGCGACATCGTTTAGTTATAAAGGGATGGTTGTTACGAATAGTGAAGAACATACGATTACCATTGTGGATTATGGTACAAACTACGCGCCCTATGGTGAGGGGCAAGGTGGCGACGAAGGTAGCCAATGTTCTCGTTATTATGAAGTTTATGTAGATGTAGATAACGGTGCTGATACGTTTGATGTTGCCATTGATTATCATGGCGCAGGTATTGCGGCAAGTTGCCTGAACAATGTTGAGAACGCAGCTAACCCGCCATTGTGGTATTTGCCTTTGGACAGCAGTGGCACTCCTGGCGCACTCAGATGGGAAATTGGTGACGATGCAACGACCAATGCAGCACCTAACACAATTACAACTGTCATTGATGATGACTCGGATGAACCAAGTTTTAGTCGTGCGGCGGGTGTTGGCTTGCCGTTAGTTATTGGTAATGCAGATAGCCCAACGGCCGTTTCCCTTCAAACTGTCACCGCAGACAACAACAGTACTGCCGTCGGCATTGGCTTTGTTGTCCTAATGCTTGCTGGAGCTACCTTTGTGATGTTCCGTCGCCGCGAAGTTGCATAGACGAATAATTGCATATAAATGAAATAAAAAGCCCTCCTGTTCATAACAGGAGGGCTTTTTTGATCCCGTATTCACCATTTGTTGTTGCGACATTACGGTCGTGTTCCCGTATCGGTTATACTTTGCATGAAAACAAAGCAAAGCAGAGATAATCGCAGCAACAGGGAAGCAAGCATATGAAAATTGGAATGGTGACAGCGTGTTATAAGCCAGTAATCAACGGCGTTACACAGATGGTTCTGCTGTACAAAAAGCAGCTAGAAGCATTGGGGCATGAGGTTTACATCTTTACATTGGGCGAGCCAGACCCCGCCGGTGAAGATGAAAACGTCATCCGTTCGCCAGCGATGGCAGTTGGCAGCGAAGGGTATTACGCGGCGATGCGTTACACAACCGCCGCGCAAAAGCTGTTGGGGCAGATGGACATCATTCATTGTCACCACCTGTTTATGAGCGTCGATTTAGCCCATCGTTACGGCCGTTGTCCCATCGTCTACACCAATCACACCCGCTACGATTTATACACGGGCAACTTCATCCCCATCGCCCAGCAGACGGGGGATGCGATTATGCGCCAAGTGTGGCCTGAATACACTGATTTGGCCGATGTGGTCATCACACCATCGGCCAGCGTGCGCGATGTAATGCTCAGTTTTGGTGTCCGTCGCCCAATTGAGGTGATTGAGAACGGGGTGGATTTACGGCCGTTTATCAATCCATCCGCCCCCAAAACAAAAACTGAGTTGGGGATTCCAGAAACGGCCGTTTTGCTCATTTACGTTGGCCGCCTTGCGGTTGAAAAAAACATGGAGACGTTACTGCGACAAACGGCCGTTGCCCACGACATCGCCCCCGACATCCATCTAGCCATCATTGGCGATGGCCGCGCCCGTGTCGATTTAGAAAAACTTGCCGTTGAACTGGACATGGACAGCTACACCCATTTTCTCGGCGCAATCCCCTACGACGAACTAAGCAACTATCTGGCCGCCGCTGATCTGTTCGCCACCGCCTCCGTCACCGAAGTGCATCCGCTGACCATCATTGAAGCGATGGCCGCTGGCTTACCCATCGCCGCCACCGCTTCACCGGGCATAAAAGACACCGTGGACGCGGGGGTGACGGGCTTCCTTGCCGCCGATCCAGCCACTGGATTAGCGGCGGCGATTGTCGGGCTGGCAACCAATCCCGCCCGCTTGCGCGAGATGGCGATGGCGGCGCAAGAGGCCAGTACCCGCTTCGATATCAATCACACCGTCGAACATACGTTGGAATTGTACGGGCGATTGCGTCAGGAGCGGCCAGATTTAGTGCGCGTGCGTGAACACGGCCGTTGGTTGCGAAACAGCGAACGACTGGAGCCGTTGGTCGAGCAGCTTGCCCGCCTTGTACGGCCGTACAGCATCGTGGAAAAATGGTTGGGGCTGACTCCGCGTAACGGGATTGGTGCGGGCAAATGAACCGTAAAGAGTTAGGCGCGTGGGGCGAATCTGTCGCTGCCGATTATTTGCAAGCGGATGGGTACGAGATTGTGGTGCGGAATTGGCGTTGTCAGCAGGGCGAAATTGACCTCGTGGCAAGGGCGGGGGATGAGTACGCTTTTGTCGAAGTGAAAACGCGGCGCGGACGGGGTTCTGGCCTGCCAGAAGAAGCTCTTACGCCGCATAAGTCGCGCCAACTATTGCGCTTGGGTGAACTATACACCGCCGAACACGATCTTGATGTCGGTTGGCGCGTTGATTTGATCGCGGTGGAAGTGGACAGGGATGGCAAGCTGCTGCGCTGCGAGCATATTCCTGATGCGGTGTTGGGATGGTAGGAGGGTGTGTTAC
>CAYSDT010000511.1:0-2544 GCA_964429835.1 uncultured Ardenticatenaceae bacterium
GGCTGGTTGGGTTACATGGTTTAGAAATCAACAGGGGCGTAATTGGTCAAAAATATGGATCAGAGTATGGTAAAATAGGTGTGAGTTTGTGAGAGCATATTTTGAGTAAAAGGTGAAAAGATGAATAAAACAGATACGACATCGGCCATCGTTATTAGAACGGGGCGAGGCTTAACGATTGCTGGCACACGGATTACACTGTATAGCATTATGGATTATGTCAAGGCATCTTGGCCGACTAAATTGATTAAAGATTTGTTTGATTTAACAGATCAACAAATTGCAGGTGCTTTGGCATATATTGAGGCTAACCGAGATCAAGTTGAATCTGAATATCAGATTGTCATACAAAAAGCAGATGAAAATCGCCGCTATTGGACTGAATATAACAGGGAGCATTTTGAGAAAGTTGCAACCATGCCCCATAAATCTGAACACGAAGAAA
This sequence comes from uncultured Ardenticatenaceae bacterium, assembly GCA_964429835.1. Lineage (GTDB taxonomy): Bacteria > Chloroflexota > Anaerolineae > Promineifilales > Promineifilaceae > S016-13. The sequence goes on from CAYSDT010000511.1 coordinate 446, forward strand.
TTTGGAATAAGCTGCAAGCTCGGCAAGCAAGGTTAGAAATGGCATGATAACCATCTTATCTGATCACGATATTGAGGGACATGCACATTCAATTATGGGTGTGTTGGGTGCAGAAGGTTGGTTGGAGGCAGTTGATCTTCGCTTGGCTATATTTACCGAAGTTGGCTTGCCATTTGATAGCTCGGATCGGGAAGTTTGGGTGTTTGCTCAGGAAAATGGAATGATTCTGTTGACCAACAACCGCAATATGGATGGAGTAGACTCGTTGGAGCAAACCTTACGAGATGAGAATCGCCCTACATCGCTTCCAGTCGTTACCGTAGCAAATGTTGGGCGTTTGTCAGAAAGAAATTATCGAGAACGCTGTGCTTTTCAGCTTCTCGAAATTGCATTGGAATTGGATAAACATTTAGGGCGTAGTCGGGTCTACATCCCATTTAAGTGAGATGGTGTTTGTGTCTAAATGATGCTGTATTATCTGCATGTGGACGAAATCGAAACCGATATAGACGTAGATTCTGAGTTTACCCCCGCGCATTAAAAATACGCACATACCGCTTCGCACCACTGCCATAGCTGTGCGAAATCATCCGCGCCTGATTTGCCAATTGATGCTGATACCGCCGCACGGCCGCGCTTGCAGGTGATAAATCTACGCCGGGCTGTCCCGCCTTCACAAGGGCGATGGCGCGTTCGGCTTCGGCGACGGCTTCTTCAAATGGGTCACGAACGTGTTCGCCAACGGCCGTTTCTAATCCAAAAACCTGCTGTAAAAAATTCTCCATCTGCGTCGTCGTATTGGCGCGTAACACATACACAGGCACACGCTGTTGCTCCGCTTCGGTGATGAGGCGGCGTTGCTTGCGATAGTAACTCTTCAATGTCACCAGCACGTCCGCATCATCCAGATGGTCAACCAGAATAACATGCACCCCAAATCGCCTTGCCGCCGCTTTCAAGCGACTGCGTGACACGCCGTAAGCGTAAATGTTTTTGCTTGTTGACGCGGCGTTATCGGCTTTCGTTTTGGCGGAAATGATGGTCGATTGGTCGGCTGCCGACCGCCTGTTTTTCTTGCGAGAAGAACGGCCGTTTTTCCCCTTTATCTCATCCTCTGACTGTTCCCGCTTGCCCGTCACCGCCGCCGAAGCCAACAACATCTCCTGTAATTCCTGATGCAGTTCGCCTTCCTCGTCGCGCCAGCGCATTTCAATGTCAAATGTAAAGCCGCGCAACATCGCGTCGATGGAAGCGGCCACGTCGGTGTGCAGCAGCAGCCGTTGCCGCTCCTGAATTTCCACCAGCACCGAAAAAGTGGGCGGTGAACGCCGTTCCAGCACCGTTTTTTGTGTGCCGCGCCGCTTGGCCTCATCATCTGACAGGGTGACGCTTTCGATGCCGCCGACTAAATCGGAAAGTGTCGGGTTCAACAGCAGGTTTTCCAGCGTATTGCCATGCGCCGTGCCGATGAGTTGTACGCCGCGCTCGTTGATCGTTCGCGCTGCCGCCGCTTCCCGCTCGCGCCCGATTTCGTCGATGACGATTACTTCTGGGTTATGGTTTTCGACCGCTTCAATCATGGTTTCGTGCTGATGGGCGGGGCGTGGCACTTGCATACGTCGTGCTTTGCCAACGGCGGCGTGCGGAATGTCCCCATCCCCCCCGATTTCGTTGGAGGTGTCCACGATGATGACCCGTTTTTCTTCGGCCAGCAGTCGTGCGATTTCGCGCAGCATCGTCGTTTTACCCACGCCCGGCCGTCCTAACAGCAACACGCTTTTTCCATCTTTCACTATGTCAGCGATGATGTCAACCGTGCCATAAACTGCCCGTCCCACGCGACAGGTCAACCCCACCACCTGCCCGCGTCGGTTACGAATGCCCGCGATGCGGTGCAACGTGCGCGTAATGCCTGCCCGATTATCATCGTCGAATTTGCCGATGTTGTTGACCACCGCGTCAATATCTTCGCGTGTGCTTTCGCTGTCGGACAGCGTTTGTTCGCCGCTGACGTAGCGGGCGGATGGCTTGCGCCCTAAATCCATCACAATTTCGAGCAAGGTGTCGGTGTTGCCATTGGCAACCACCTGTTCTTGCAA
>CAYSDT010000512.1:0-2540 GCA_964429835.1 uncultured Ardenticatenaceae bacterium
TTCATTATTAAAAATTCATTATTCATTATTCAAAACGGGTATTCCACAAATGTATCCATCGCCGCTGTCATAAACATTTTAACCAGCCCTTCATTGCTCAAATCCAGCCCATCAATCCCGCCGCCGTACATGCCGCCGCTTTTTGGTTCGGGCTGCGATGGTGACTTGGCGTAAGCAACAGCTTCCGCTAAATCGGCCGTAAACATTTCCAACACCCCATCCTGCGTTTGCGGCCCCGTCACGCACAGATGGATGGCATTTGGATTTTGTTGGCCGTTAAATCGCCAGCCGCGCGTCTTCATGAAATCGTTGACATGGTAAATATCAAATTCATCGGAATAAAACGAGAAGCAGAAGGTGGGATTGCCCATGATTTTCAATTCGGGATGGCTTTTGACCACTTCTTGCATCCCAAAAGAGGTCTCAAAAATGCGCCGCGCCCGTTTAAGATAACCCTCGCGCCCCAGCGTGACCATTGAAGTCCACGTGGCGGCAATCAGCCCGCCCGAACGACTGCCCGCCAATCCCGGCGACGCATACGCGCCCCCTTTCCAATCGGTGACCATGAAATACTGGTATTGGCGCAATTTCTTGCTCCGCATCGCCAACACAGACGTGCCTTTCAGCCCGTACCCATATTTATGCGTATCAGCCGAAATGGAGGTCACACCGGGCAGACGAAAGTCAAAAACGGGGATGTCATAGCCCAATTCCTGTCCCCACGGCAAGATGAAGCCCCCCAAACAGCCATCGACATGCAGCCCCACGCCATGCTCCAGTGCAATTTCCGACAGTTCGGCAATGGGATCGATTGTACCGTAGGGATAATTGCCTGCTGATCCGATGATAACGGCCGTGTTTTCATTCACATGCGCGCGTACAAAGTCCACGTCCACCAGCGTCGTTTCGGGGTCGATGGGCGCAGGCACAATCGTCATCCCAAACAGATGCGCCGCTTTACGGAACGCGGGATGCGCCGTCACCGGCCAGATGATTTCGGGTTGCGTGATGCCCCGCTCTTCCCGCGCCTGCTCACGATAAGAGAGCATCGCGTTCAAAATGCTGTCGGTGCCGCCAGCCGTCATCGTGCCGCACGCATCGTCGGCGGCATCGCCATGCAACATATCCAGCGTCATGGCGATGATTTCCGATTCGAAGCGGTTCATGCTCATGCACATATCCCGTTGCAGGGCGTTGACATGCCCAAAATGGCTGTACGCTTCGTTGAGCATCGCGTAATGGTCATGGTCGCCCGAATACATTGTGCCAGAACATTTGCCGCCCTCCCAAACGACATCTTCATTTTGCGCCATCGCCGCAAGTTGCGCCAAAATTTCGCCAGCGTCGGCCCCTTTTTCGGGAAATGATTTGATCACGCCGTACTCTTCGGCGTAGGGGTAAAGTGATTGTAATAATTGTGATGCGTCCATAGTTATTCTCCAGCTTTTTATTCGATGAGGGCGACCCGCTGGGTAGCCCCTACGTTGGTAATTGTATCTCTGCAATCAACGGCAGATGGTCGGAAATGTGCAAGGTGTCATGCTGGCGCACATATCCATTCTGTAAGGGTACTGTTTTTGAGAAGAAAAGATAATCTATCGTCTTGTTTGGGACGGTCTCCCCTTCCCCATTTGGGAAATGAGTATACCAGTTTTCGCAGTTCGCTCCTTGAACATTTTCCAAGCTGGGGACGGCATTATATTTGCCGTAAAAGGATTGTAAAACGGCCGTTTCCCCATAAATCCCCTCTTCAAATTCAGAAAGCTGCCCCACGCCCCCTTTTGGCGGCAATAAGTTGAAGTCGCCGCCCAAAATCCACGCCCCATCCCCCTGTTCGGCGATTACTTCATCCACCTTTTCCATCTGCGCCTGTTGCACATTTGTGCCAAAACTGAACAGTTCCAGATGGGTGTTCAACGCCGTAAATGTTGTGCCATCGGCGACGGATAAGCGGGTTTCCAAGATGGCGCGTTTGGGCATAAAATGCTGCCAGAAATAGAGCGGGGGATATTGGGTGAGTTGGTGACGAACGGCCGTTTCTATCCGATATTTTGAGAGGGTGACGAGTTTCATGCCAATACGGCCGTTTATCTGCGGAATCGGCACATATTTCACCTGCCAGTAAAACGCAGAGGCATGATTGTACCGATTATCGGGCATCAATTGCAGCAATCGTGCCAATTGGTCTTCGTAATCGGTGCGTACAGAGCCATCATCTATCTCTTGCAACAGCACAATATCGGGGTCTTCATCTTGGATGATACGGGCGACTTCGACCAGCGTTTTGCCAATATCTTGGGGCGATGGGCGGGTATCGGGGCCGCCGTCGTAGTAGAAGATGTAATTTTTGCCCGCCATGTATTGCACATTAAAGGTCATCACTTTGAGCCGTTTACCCGCTTGCAACAGCGGCGCATCGGGCAAATTGACGACCTGCTCTAGTTGGCGCGGCTTGGGAAAAAATGCCAATGCGCGAATCATGGCAACCAATGCGGCCAGCAATGCGCCAATTCCAACGAGTACCCATCCTGATTTTTTCA
>CAYSDT010000513.1:0-2515 GCA_964429835.1 uncultured Ardenticatenaceae bacterium
ATTTGACGGATAAACGCGGATAAAAAAGAAAAATCCGCGTCTAAAAAACCTTAGCTTGATACGCATGGGGCGACCTTTATGGTCGCCCAACACAACGCGAATTGTAAAGATGATTTACCACATTTTGAACCATGCCCCCACTTCCTACAACGGAAACAAAAGCGGCAAGAAAATCAGCGACAGAATCAACGACAGCAAAATCAGCGGCAGCCCCACTTTCATGTAATCGCCAAAGCGATAATCGCCCGCGCCCATGACCAGCGTGTTCACGGGCGATGAGACGGGTGTGGCAAAGGCCATCGAAGCCGCAATCGCCACCGACATCAAGAACGAATGGGGATCAACACCCAGCGACTGAGCCGCCGCCAACGCAATCGGGGCGACGATGACCGTCGTTGCCGTATTCGACAACACTTGCGTCGATAACGAGGTGAGCAAAAACAGCCCCGCCATCACCGCCAGCGGCCCAATGCCGCCCAACACATCGACAAAGCCATTGGCCGCTAAATCGACCAGTCCGACTTTTGCCAGCGCGGTACTCATCGGCAACATGCCCGCCACCAGCACGATGCTTTTCCAATCAATGGCGCGATAGCCGTCGTCCATGCTCAGACAGCCTGTCAACACCATTCCCAACGCTGCCAATAAAGCGGCCGTTGCCACCGAAACCGCCCCTGTAATCATCAACAGCAACATGCCCGCCAACACAGCCAACGCCCATCGCGCCTTGTCTTGATGCGGAGCGCCGACCATCGCTTCGGGCTGCCCCATCACGATAAAATCAGCCCGCCGTTCGCGCAATGCCAAAATGTCGTCCCACGTCCCCTGCACCAGCAACGTGTCGCCCATCGCCAACGCCGTCGTCTTCAAATCTAACGGCTCATCCGCACCCGGCCGATTGATGCTTAACACGCTGAGATGATACGTCGATCCAAATCGCGTTTTTGCTAATGTTTTACCGATAAGCGATGAGCGCGGCGGCAGCAATGCTTCCGCCACACCAACTTCACGGCTGATGAGTGCTTGTTCATCCTTTGGTTTGGTGGGCTGAATGCCTAAATTGCGGGCAGCGGCAGCGTGAACCACATCGTCCAGTTCGCCATCCACAATCAGCACGTCGTCAAGGGCGATGGCGGTTTGGGCATCGGGCAGGATGGCGATGTCTTTGACATGCTCCGTCGCCGAATCTGCCTTTTTATGTCCAAAACGATACGGTGGGCGCGATGTGGATGGGCGCATGATTTTCAAAATGGTGACGTTAAACTCTGCCCGCAAGGTGGAATCGCCAATTGTGCGGCCAACCATCGGTGAGCCGCGTCGCACGCGCAGCCGAAACAGTTGATCGGGCAGGCGGTAGATGTCGAGCAGTTCTTGGGGAGTGGTCAGGTGTTGTTTTTCTATGGTGGGGCGGCGGTCTGGCAGCAGGTGGCGGCCAACAAAAAGCATGAAGATGATGCCCGCGACGGCCAAAATCAACCCCATCGGGGTGAAGGAAAAGAAGCCGAACGGAGTCAACCCTTCTGCAATCAGTAGGTCGTTGACGATGATGTTGGGCGGTGTGCCGATGAGTGTGAGTGCACCGCCAAGCAGTGAGCCATACGCCAGCGGAATGAGTAGGCGAGAGGGGCTGATTTTGGCATTTTTTGCCAAAATGATGATAGCTGGCAGCAGTACGGCGACGGTTCCTGTGCTGCTCATAAAACCTGAGAGCAGGGCGACGGCGGCCATTAAGACAACGATCAATCGTGTTTCGCTTGTGCCGGCGATGCTGAGAATGTATCGCCCAATGCGGCCGGCCAGCCCTGTTTGCAGAATTGCGCCGCCAACAACGAACAGGGCGGCGATGGTGATGACGGCTTCGCTGGAGAAGCCAGCTAATGCTTCGGGTACGGTCAGCACTTTCGTCAGCATCAGGGCGACGACTACGCCGAGCGCGACCACATCGACGCGCACCCATTCGGTGATAAATAAAACAATCGCTGCCACGAGAATGGCGGCGACGATAAATACATCTATAGTCATAAAAAGGGAGCGCAGATGATGGTTTTTCCCAGATCGTGCGCCTTAAACAGAGTCCACTGAAAAAAGTTCAACTTTTACCCAATAAGGCATAAATCTTGTCGAGACAAAAAGTTGAACTTTTGGGTTTCGATGCCTTTTTCCAAGGGTGAGACACTTTTAACTCAGAAATTAGTGTAGAACCTGAGGGCGAAGGAGATAAAAATAACACAAAAACAGGATAGCAATATCAGTATGAATGGAATATCAGCAACATCTCTACCTAACCCAGAAGTAATACCTAAGGCAAAGCGGCGCAGTTTCACAGCGGGATATAAACGATGGGTTCTCTACCGTACAGTTAGAGGTGCAAACCTAACACAAGACTGACAGATAAAATCTCAGACATTAGGTATAGTCTTTGACGTATTCCCCTGAAATATTGAGAAGATACACAATTCCTGTAACATCTCAATAACTTGGGGTAAAGACCTGACAGGTTTCATTCAGACCTCTT
>CAYSDT010000514.1:0-2514 GCA_964429835.1 uncultured Ardenticatenaceae bacterium
TCAAAGATACTCGTGTAAAACAAGAGGTCTTGATGAAACCTGTCAGGTCTTTACCCCAAGTTATTGAGATGTTACATTCAAATCAACATGCCACCCTCATTCAAACAAAGCTGAATCGGCCAGCAGTGACTAGTGATTTAGTCCCGCGAACTGCATTGCTCGCTCGTTTAAGCTACCAATGGGACAAACGGCCGTTAACCCTCATCATCGCCCCTGCCGGTTACGGCAAAAGCACACTACTGAGCAGTTGGCTGGACACATTGCCCGAACAGCCATCCGCATGGCTCTCTTTGGAAGAGAGCGACGACGATCTCACCCTCTTTTTAACCTACGTCATTGCCGCCATCCAAACCATGTTTCCCCATGTGGGGCAGGAAACCATCGCCCTGCTGAACAGCACCCAAAAGCTGCCCGTGCGCGTACTGCTGGCTACACTTGTCAATGAGTTAAGTACAATTTCTAACGCTTATGTCTTGGTTTTAGATGATTATTACCTCATTAAAGATCAAGCGGTGCAGCAGTTCATGAGCGAATTTCTGAGACATATGCCCAGCATGTTACACCTCGTTCTGGTCAGCCGCACCGATCCGCTGTTACCTGTTGTGCAGTATCGCGCCAAAAACAAAGTGACGGAAATTCGGGCGATTGACCTTCGTTTTTCGGAGCAGGAAACGTCTACTTTTTTGCGTAACCGTTTGGGCAACACCGTGGACGATGAGATGGTTGCTGATATTTACGGCCGTTCCGAAGGATGGGTGACGGGGTTGCATTTAGCCACCTTATCCCTGCGCCGCGCTGGGCGAGCGGGGCAACTTCAACAAGTCATTCAAAAGGATGACCGCTTTATTACCGACTATCTGATGGCTGAGGTACTGGCGGATCAAACGGCCGTTTTGCAGGAGTGGTTGTTGAAAACGGCCGTTCTCGACCGTTTTTGCCCCGCTTTATGCGATGCACTCTGCCAGCCAACAGAAGAGACCTCCCCCGCCACTCTGAATGGTAAGCTGTTTATCCAGCAGTTAATTTCCCAAAACCTCTTCCTCATCCCACTGGACGCGGAGAGAAACTGGTATCGTTACCACCATCTGTTCGGTCATTTTTTAAGACAAATGCTGACACAACGCCATACAAAAGCAGATGTCGCCGCCTTACACACCCAAGCCTCCACATGGTTGGTACACAATCAGTTTTTTGAAGAAAGCCTTCACCACGCCATCGCCGCCGAAAATATGGAGTTAGCCGCCCAATTGGTCGCCGAACACAGGTACAAACCGTTAAATGACGACCAAAAGTGGGTATTGGACAAATGGTTGAATAAAATCCCGGTTCAACTTATTCAACAAAAACCCCATTTGCTGTTAGCGAAGGCATGGGTTGCCAATCTTGAAGGGGCGATATGGGCGATTCCACCTATTTTAGACAAAGTGGAAACAGTGCTGAAAGGCAGCGCAATTGATCCCGAAATCAGCGGCGAGCTGGATTTATTCAACGGCATTTTGCTATTTTGGGACAGTCAAGGGGAACAAAGCCTGACCTGTTTACAGCAAGCTCTGGATAAAATACCGCTAGAGCATCTGGGCGCACGCAACGAGACCGAAACGTATATAGCGGCCGCCAGCCAGATAACAGGGCGGGGAAAGGCGGTTATTCGGGAGTACCGTCAGGAAATTTTCCACGAAACAACAAACAGCATTCGGCAGGCACGATTGCTGGGCGCGTTGGTTTTTGTCCATCTGCTTTCTGGCGAACTACCCGAAGCACAACTGGTGGCGGAACGACTTCTGGATATGGCGATGGAGAGCCATAATGTCTTTATTGAAGCGTGGAGCTACTATTTTTTGGGGTTTGTCCATGTACAACGGTATGAATTGGAAACGGCCGTTTCCTACTTCCAACAAGGCGTACAAAAAAGATACATTATGGATGCTAACGCTCCCCTCGATAATTACGCAGGCTTAATCCTCTGCTATCAAGCGATGGGGTTACCAGATAAAGCCAATGAGACACTGGCTGAAACGCTGGCGTTTGCCCAGCAGGCAAACAATCCTGTGTACATGATGCTGGCGCGTTCGGTGCAAATACGGCTTGCTCTGTGGCAAGGGGAAATTGAAACGGCCGTTAGCAACGCAAAACACAACGACATCTCCGACGATGTGGGGACGATGCTCTCTTGGATAGAAACCCCGCGCATAACCTATTGCCGACTGTTGGTCGCGCAAGGGACGGAAGCGAGTTTGCATCAGGCAAACGAGAAGTTGGACACACTGCATCAGTTGGCGCAAACGACGTACAGCACGGTACAGATGATTGACATATTGTTGTTGCAAACGCTGGCGTGGCAAAAACAAAAGCGGACGGAGGCGGCGTTGGTTGCGCTCAACGAGGCTCTTTTAATGGCGTATGACGGGGGATGGAAACGGCCGTTTGTCGAAGCTGGCTCCGCCTTGCTCCCCCTCTTCGCGCAACTCCCCGCCGATACCGCCCGCACCCCGTTTACCCAAACCATTCGGGAGG
>CAYSDT010000515.1:0-2503 GCA_964429835.1 uncultured Ardenticatenaceae bacterium
AAGCATAACAAAACTGACCTTTCAAAGAATGAAAATTAAATAAAACCCGAGTATTATCATTCCCCGTATGACTTGTACACTGATTACACAGATGAACACAGATAAAAAGCAAAAAATCAGTGTAATCAGTGTCCCAGTTTAATTAGGGAAGTGAACGCTTATAATTAAAGTATAGGGTTTTATAAAATCTCCATTCTTAATGGTCACTGTATAAAGGAGAAAAAATGAGTTTATTAGGCAATATCGTATGGTTGATTTTTGGTGGATTTATCGCGGGCATGGGCTACATCATCGGCGGGTTGCTGTTGTGTGTTACCATCATCGGCATCCCATTTGGGTTGCAAACAATCCGTTTGGGCGTGGCAACGATGGCTCCCTTCGGCAAAGAAGTAAAGCCGAGTAAACGCGCTGGCGGCGTTTTTACACTGATTATGGATGTCATCTGGCTGATATTCTTCGGCTGGGAAATTGCGCTGGCGCATGTAGCTGGCGGCGTTCTTTTGGGCATTACCATCATCGGTATTCCCTTCGCCATTCAACATTTCAAACTGGTTCCCGTAGCACTATTCCCCTTCAATTATAAGCTGGAGAAATAACGGCGTAGAAGTCAGGCTTTTGGCAAAAGCCTGACTTCTGTGCTTGGATAGTGATGATTTCGTAACATCTCAATAACTTGGGGTAAAGACCTGACAGGTTTCATCAAGACCTCTTGTTTTACACGAGTATCTTTGAAAAACCTGTCAGGTCTCCCCGAAGTATTGAGAAGATACATGATTTCTTTAATTGCAGCGATGGATTTAGGGCGATTGATTGGCGTTGACGGGCAGATGCCATGGCATTTGCCCGATGATATGGGCTGGTTCAAACGGCAAACGATGGGAAAGCCTGTCATCATGGGGCGCAAGACATTTGAGTCGATTCCAGCGCGATTTCGGCCGTTAGCTGGTCGCCGCAACATCATTCTCACCCACAACCATGCCTTCATCGCCCCAGATTGTGCCATCGCCCACACCGTTGATGAAGCGATAACCATCGCCCCCGCCCCTGAACTGATGGTTATTGGCGGTGGCACATTGTATGAGCAGTTTTTACCGATGGCGGATCGCCTGTATTTAACACTGATCGACCATCGTTTTTCCCCCACACCATCCCCCACTTATTTCCCTGCTTATGATTTGGCTGAATGGGATGAAGTGTATAGGGAGGAGCGTGGGGTAAACGGCCGTTATTCCCATCCCTTCACCTGGCTAATTTTAGAACGAAGGCAGAGCGGCTGACACACAAAAGCCCGCTAAAAGCGGGCTGTGTTGAACATATTGTGCCAAGCATCAGTTTTGAACCGATGCCATAAATTTTAGAGTTACGCCACCGACTTCGGATCAATCCCCGCCGCTTTCAACGCCTTTTTATACGCTGATTTCGCTTTCGTGTTGGCAAGGCGGGCGGCGCGTTTATCTGCCGGATCCATATCGTCAGTCAATTCGATCAATTGTGGCGGTGCGATGCCAGCAGGGGCAGCGGGGGTGGCAGCTGCTTTAGGATCGATCCCCGCCGCTTTCAACGCCTTTTTGTATGCTGATTTTGCTTTCGTATTGGCAAGACGGGCAGTACGTTTCTCGGCTGGATCCATATCGTCAGTCAATTCTATCAGTTGTGGTGGTTCAATAACGGCCGTTGCAACAGGCGCAGGCGCACCAGCTTTGGAATCACCCCCAGCCGCTTTCAACGCTTTTTTGTATGCCGATTTTGCTTTGGTATTGGCAAGACGGGCGGTGCGTTTTGCCGCTGGGTCCATGTCATCTGTCAATTCTATCAGCACGGGAGGGGCGATGGTTACATCGGCGACAGCAACCGTAGCAGCAGCAGGGGCAGCAGCAACAGGGGCGGTAGTTTCGCCAAGAACATAGCCGCTTTTGACACCATCCCAGCCGTGATGTTGGGCAATTTTAGCGGCTGTCCACGGGTCATCGCTCAATGATTTGAATAACGGTGTGAAAGTTGGATTACCCAATCTGCCGATATTTATGTTTGCGCCACGCGGCATGGAGGCGGCTTGTTTGGCGGCCAGCAGACGGGCTTCTTTAATCTGCTCTTCCATATCTTCTTCATAGTCGATGTCAAAACCCATCGTCATAGCGGGGTTGAAATTGTTGCTTGCGTTTTTACTTTTTCCAGTCATATGGACACCCTTTTCATTCTTTTGGTTCTTTGAGTAATTGTGGGGGAAGGGCTTGGCAACACCAAGCCCGTACAGTAGGGGCTTGGCGTTGCCAAGCCCAATAACAATTATCGTAAAACGATTCCTCACAAAATGTTAATTTTAGAGCGGGGAGTATACCTGTTTGTGCGGAATTTCTCAATGCAAAAACGGCCGTTGTCACACCAACTGTACAAGCGATTTTCTGTATCTTCTCAATATTTCGGGGAGACCTGACAGGTTTTTCAAATATGCTCGTGTAAAACAAGAGGTCTGGATGAAACCTGTCAGGTCTTTACCCCAAGT
>CAYSDT010000516.1:0-2503 GCA_964429835.1 uncultured Ardenticatenaceae bacterium
AAGAAAGGTATCTTCTCAATATTTCGGGGAGACCTGACAGGTTTTCTGATGTTACTCGTGTAAAACGAGAGGTGTTATTGAAACCTGTCAGGTCTTTACCCCAAGTTATTGAGATATTACAAAGAAAGGATAAAGCGAAATGGGTATTGGGGCAACATTGTGGGGAACGGGCAGGGCAATCGCAAGAACATGAATTTAGGTGTATTTTACAATCCATCGGTTGAAAACCGATGGCTGACACGAGAAACGCGCTGAAAGCGCGTTCGGAACAGCCCGCTTTCAGTGGGCTTCGCCTAGCAGGCTGTCGGAGAAAGAATTTTTGTACACTGATTACACTGATAAAAAAGCAAAAAATCAGTGTTTATCTGCGAAATCAGTGTACAAAATCAATAAAATCAGACTTCTCCGACAAGCTGCTAGGGGGTTAGAAAACGGCCGTTTTCATTGCCAGCCCGCCGCGATAATCTATACTTCCTTTTTTGACACACACCGATTCATCGAACAACGGAGGCCACCATCACCCAAATCGACTTACTCCTGCTCCACCCGCCCAGCGTCTATGATTTTCGCCAACGCGCCATCATGTACGGCCCCGTCAGCGACCTCATCCCCTCATCGCCCGTATTCGAGATGTACCCGCTTGGTTTCCTGACGATGACCAGCTACCTTGAAGAGCGCGGCCTGAACGTCCGCATCGTCAATCTCGCTTTGCGAATGATGGACGACCCGCAATTTGATGTCCCCGCTTTTCTCGCCAAGCAAAACCCAAAAGCGATTGGGATTGATCTGCATTGGCTGCCCCACGCGCACGGCTCCATCGAAATTGCAAGAATCATTAAGGAAATTCACCCCGCCATCCCCATTATTTTTGGCGGCCTATCGTCCACCTATTTCCACGAAGAACTCGTCCAATATCCAGCCGTTGATTATGTTTTGCGCGGCAGTTCCACCGAGCCGCCGCTTTACGACCTGTTGATGGCTCTCGATGCGGGGCGATTGCCAACGCAAATCCCTAATCTCACTTGGAAAATGGATGGCAAAGTGCAAATCAATCCGCAAACATTCATCCCTGAAACACTGGATTATGTAAACTTAAACCCTGATCGCATCATGAAGATGGTGTTACGCCATCGGGATTTACAGAGCGTGCTGCCATTTCATGGCTGGTGGAAGAATCCAATAACGGCCGTTTTCACCGTTAAAGGCTGCACCCACGAATGCGTCACCTGCGGCAGTTCACGCCAAGCGTGTGCCACCATGAGCAAGCAACAGCGTCCCATCTTTCGCAGTCCACAAAATCTCGTCAAAAATATCATTGACATCGGCCGTTTTTCCAAAGGCCCCATCTTTCTCGTGGGCGATTTGCGTCAGGCGGGCGATAAATATGCGTATGAAACGATAGCCATCCTGAAAGAGAGCAACATCAAAAATGAGATCGTCTTTGAATTCTTCGGAATGCCGCCCGTCGCTTTTCTGGAAGCGATTGACGATGCCGTTCGTAATTGGAGCATCGAACTGTCGCCCGAAAGCCATGACGAAGCGGTGCGCCGTCTTCAAGACAAAACCATCGCTTACAGCAACGCCGAGATGGAAACCGTCATTCAAGCCGCGCAACGCCTGCGCTGCAATCGTATTGATGTCTTTTTCATGATCGGTTTGCCGCAACAAACGCAACAATCCGTTGCCGAAACCATCCACTATTGCGAACATCTCTTCCAAAATAGTGACAATCGCCTGTCCTGCTTTATCTCACCGATGGGGCCATTCCTTGATCCCGGCAGTTGGGGGTTCGAGAATCCTGAGCAATTTGGCTACCGCCTGTTTGCCCATACATTAGAAGAACATCGTCAACTGCTCGTGCAGCCTTCATGGAAACATATCCTGAATTATGAAACCAACTGGATGACACGCGAGGAGCTAACCATCGCCACTTACGACGCGGCCGAAAACTTGAATGGGTTAAAATTGAAATACGGCCGTATCAACAAATCCAGAGGGGATGAAGTGGCACAGCGCATCAAACGCGCCCGTGCGCTCAATGATCGTCTGGATGCCATCGAACAGGGACGTGAAGCAGATGCTTCTGTCATTCAAATCTTGAAAGGCGAGGTGAATGAGTTCAGCATCTCCACCGTTTGCGATAAGCGAGAGCTATTTTGGAAGCGTCACCTCATCAATTATCGCCTATTTGGGATTGCGCGTGTGGTGTGGGCGTATTTACGCGGTATAAAATAAATAACGGGTGTGTTTTATCTCGGTTGGCTGGCGAATAAATTCGCGCCTACAGTTGAAAAGTCGGTCTACGCCGACTGAGGTCTAGCACTCAGTCATGCGTGATTTGAGTGAAATTGTCATTCCGAATCCCCCCAAAGGGGGTGAGGAATCTTGTCTCGGTAGGGTAAAGATTTCTCCCTACGGTCGAAATGACATATCCATCAGTTGACGCTTGACTGAGGTCTAGTCGGCGTAGGCCGACTTTGCAGGCAACTTTATGTTGCACGTT
>CAYSDT010000517.1:0-2499 GCA_964429835.1 uncultured Ardenticatenaceae bacterium
TGCACACGGGCGATGGTCGCCTTGCCCTCTACGTCCAAAAAGTAGCACAGGGTTGATTTTTGGCGCAAGCTGTCTTGCGCGGCAAGAGTAGAAACGGCCGTTAATTCCAACCCCTCTATCTTCTCTAATTCAGTACGCAAAGTGGAAAACGGCCGTTTATCCGAAATCGCATGATACCAAGTGTGCAACTCAAAATCTTTTTGCTCTGGCGGCACGACCTGCACGATAAGCTGACTGTATCCCAGCCGCTTGAACGCCGTCGAGCGCGTCGCCCCGTCCAGCACCACATACCGCCCCTTCCAAAACGTCGTGATTGGCGGATTAGCCAAAATGCCATCCGCTTCCAACCGATCCATCAGCCGTGCCACCCGTTTATCATCAATCTGCTCATGCGGAATGACCAAATTGACGGGAACAAGTTGCAACGACAACCCATCATGGGCGCGTATTTGCAATAATTCACGAATCTGTTTGGCGACGATGATCGCCTTCTCCCGCTTTTGCCGTCCGATAATACTGTTCAAATGCGGGGCGACGAGTACGCGCTCATGGCCGCGCACCATCCGTTCCGATTCGCGCCCATCGCCCGCTTCGGGTGGCAACGCCGCCACCGCCGCGCCAGCAATCGCACCGCTTTCCAACGCCGCGTACAGTGCCGAATCGATCACCAAATCGGTATGCCCGGTGTTGATGAGGCACGCCGTCGGCTTCATCAACGCCAACTCCGGCGCGTCGATAATCGCCTTCGTCCCCGCTTTGACGGGCAGATGCAGCGTCACAAAATCGGCGCGGCGCAATAAATCGTGCAGCCCGACCACTTCCACATCTTCTTCCATCGCCAATTCGGGGGTGACGAGCGGCTGGTTGACGATGATGTTCATGTTGAACGCCCGCGCCCGCTGTGCCACTTCGCGCCCCACGCCGCCAAAGCCGACGATGCCGACGGTTGCGCCTGATAAACGGCCGTTTGCAAATTGCACCGCCGCCATCAACAGTCGCCCCACCGTATGCTCGGCGATGGCGACCGCGTTCACGCCCGGCGCGTAACACACCTCCACGCCCAGCCGCCGCGCCGTCATCACATCAATATGATCCAGCCGCGACGTAATGCTGCCAATCGCCCGCAAATTGATCCCATCCCCAATCAAAACATTATCCAGCCGCGTCTTCTGCCCGACAACGACCGCTTGATACTGCTGAATATCTTCCCGCAACTGCGCGTCATCGGTGCAAATATCAACCGTACCCGCCTCGCGCAAAATCTCCAGCCCCGCCTCATCCATCCCGTCACACAGTAAAATGCGCGGCGGCTCAGGCTTGTTTTCAGCAGGGGCAGGGGGGGCGATGGGGTGCTGTTCCTCCGTTGCCGTCCGTTGCCATAATGCCGTCACGTTGTCGATGTCTACGTTGCCGCCGCTAAGTATTATGCCAATCCGCTTGCCCTTTGCGTCGGCATACTTCCCGTGAAACAGCGGCGCAACTGCCGCCGCCGCACTCGGCTCTACAATAATTTTCAGCCGCGTCCACAAAAACTGCATCGTGGAAATAATCTCTTCTTCGCTCACCGTCACCATGTCATGCACATATTTCTGCATGACGGCAAAGTTGCGCTCACCCACATACCGCGTTCGCAACCCGTCAGCGATGGTGTCGGGTACGTCATCCAGCACGCACACAGCCCCATCTCGCCACGACCGCCCCGCATCATCACCCGTTTCTGGTTCTACACCCACCACGCGGCATTTGGGCGACAGTGCCGCCACTGCCAACGCCGATCCGCTAATCAGCCCGCCGCCGCCAACGGGGGCAAACAGCAGGTCAAGCTGGCCGACTTCTTGGATGAGTTCGTAAACGGCCGTTCCCTGCCCGGCAATAATATGATCATTATCATACGGATGGATGAACGTGTACCCATGTTCCGCAATCAAATCAGCCGCCACCTGCTCACGATTCACCGCCTTGCACGGCACAATCGTCGCTCCATAAGCGGCCGTTGCCTCCATCTTAATCGCTGGCGAATTATCAGGCATGACGATGGTCGCTTGCACGCCCAGCAGTTGCCCCGCCAACGCCACCCCCTGCGCGTGGTTGCCGCTGGAAAAGGTGACAACGCCCGCCGCCTTTTCCACGTCGCTTAATTGGCTGATGGCGTTATACGCGCCCCGAAACTTAAACGCGCCAATGCGCTGAAAGTTCTCGCATTTCAGGAATATCTCACAGCCTGCGCGGGCGTTTAGGGTGCGGGAAGTCATAACGGCCGTTTTGTTGACAATGCCGTCCAGCCGCTCAGCGGCCTCGGCGATTATGGTGGGGGAAAGTGTGTTCATAAGCTAATTGTATCGTGGGGGGGAGATGGTTGCCAAAATGAAAAACGGCCGTTCTTCATTTTGGCAATCACCGTAGAGCCGCCCCGCTGGGGCGGCTCTACGGCCGTTTCCCCCATCTCTAAAATTGCCCCTTGACAAAGTGTTGAATCAACACTATACTGTTTTTAACATT
>CAYSDT010000518.1:0-2471 GCA_964429835.1 uncultured Ardenticatenaceae bacterium
TCAGGAAGCGATTGGCGTGATGGGCTGCCATAAAGCAACGCCTCACCGATGGGTTCGGGCGCGGGCAGGGCGGCAAACGCCGCTTCATCATAATGGGTGGCGACGACGGCTCGCTCGCCAGCCAACCCCTCAGCGATGCGCCGCGCCCATGTTTCGGCGTATGGCTCGCCTTCGGGATAGACGAACTGCACATCTAAATCGGTGCGCCCGCCCTCCACATCTTGGATGTACCAGAGCGGGGTTGCCCAATGCCAATCGGCAAGGATGATGGCGTTTGGCGGCGCACCGTCAAGGATCGGTTGCAAATAAGCACGGGCATCGGCCGTTTCGTGCAGGGTGACGTAGGATGGATAGTTGCGCCATCCCTGCCAGCCCGCTACTGCCAAGCTGACGAGCAATAACGGCCACAAGCGGCGTTTGCCGACACCGATTCCTAACAAAACGGCCGTTAATACATAAGCCGGCATCATATACTCAACCGTCTGCGGAGCGCGATAGGTGAGCGTGATGAACGCATGGACGGCGAACGCGCCAGCCAATGCAATCACCAATCCCCATCGCCGCTGACCAAGCAGGCGAACCAGCCCAAAGAGCATCACCGCCAACAGCAAAGGCGCAAATTGGAAGGTCATCACATTGCCCATGATGAGGAATCGCTGCCACAAAATGACGGGCGTGAAAATATCAGGTTGTAGGTAATAGAAGAAGTCGCCACGAAATCCCAGCGCGAGCGCGTGATTGATGAACTCATCCCATGTGCGTAAATCGGGGTTGCGGAGGGGGAGGTAAAGGAGGGGGAGGAGGCCGATGAGTAATGCAAAAAACGGCCGTATCCATCGTTTGGGTTGCCATAAAAGTGATGGATCCATCACCAGCACCGCCACGCCAAACAACGCCGCCATAAACGCCAACGACGCATGATGCGTCACCCCCAATCCCAACGCGAGGGCAAAAACGGTCAGCCAACGATCATCGAACCGATTTTCATCCGCTTTGCTGTTTTCTTGCCAACGCACAATGGCGTACACCATTAGCGCGGCAAAAAAGGCGGTCAAACTGCGAACATTAGCCGTCGTTCCCTGCGCCCAGAAGGTGGTTGCCACCGCCAATGCCAGCGCGGACAAGAGGGCGGCTCCCGTTTGCCGCGTCAACCGTCGCACCGTCAGGTACACCAGCCAAACCGTCGCCGCACTGGTAACGGCCGACAGGAGGTTGACCATCTGCGCGGGCGTGCCAAACGGCAGCCACGTCATCAAATGCGCCAACATCGTGTACAGCGGAAAGCCTGGCGGATGGGCGATGGTCAGCGTGGCCGCGACCCATTGGAACTCGCCATTGTCGGCGGGCAACACATCAGGGGCAAGCGTCTGCCAATAAAGCAGAAAAGCAAGGATGGGAATGAGGATGGCACTCCCTTTTTGTTCTTGTGGTCGGGTCATGGGGGAATTGTCAATTGTTAATTGCTAATTGTCAATTATCAACCGATATTTTTATGCAATCTGCCCCTTGCCATACCCATCCGACACGCCATAATTGTCCGAATTAGATAAGGGTGTGCTTCATTTCAGTTGGCTGGCGAATAAATTCGCGCCTACATTTTGCAAAGTCGGCCTTCGCCGACTAAGTTCTAGTCGGCGAAGGCCGACTTTGCAGGCAACTTTATGTTGCATGTTGCTGCGGTTTTAACCGCCGTGTAACGCAATTTGACAGTATCCATTTCCAACGTCTATACTACCATCAATTGATACATCAAATATGATGGAGGTTTATATGCAACAAATGATGCTAAACAGATATGAGGTCATTCGCACGACGGTTTCTTTACCTGTTGAACTGGCAGAACGCAG
This sequence comes from uncultured Ardenticatenaceae bacterium, assembly GCA_964429835.1. GTDB lineage: Bacteria > Chloroflexota > Anaerolineae > Promineifilales > Promineifilaceae > S016-13. Next base: position 1,848 of record CAYSDT010000518.1, read on the forward strand.
TCAACATTTTGTTGACGCAGGAAAAATGCCGAATCGGAACACACTCATCGTCACCGCGTTGGAACAGCTTGTGACCCAACTTGAAGAAGATGAGATAGATATGCAATTTGCGGCTATGGCAGACGATGCGGAGTACCAAGAGTTAAATCAGTCGATGGCTGAATCGTTTGCGGAAAGCGATTGGGAAGCATTAGCCGACGGTGAAGGGGCGTTGGCATGAAACGAGGCGATGTGTTTGATATTCGACTAAATCCGACCGAAGGATCGGAGCAAGCAGGGGGTCGGCCAGTAATCATTGTCAGCAGAAATGGGATCAATCAGCACAGCCCCGTGGTTGTCATCGTCCCCCTTACGAAAGCGGCAAATGTTAGCCGACAGTATCCAAATAATGTGTTGATTGAGGCTGGGAATGGGGGATTGACGGTTGATTCTGTTGCGCTAGGCGGACAAATTAGAGCCGTTTCAACATCGCGCTTGCTACGGTATCGGGGACGATTAACGGCCGTTACCATCAAAGAAATAGATCGCGCATTACGCATTACGCTTCAATTATAAGGGCGCGTTTCATTTGCTTAAAAACACGGCAGATAAATCTGCTGCTACATTTGCAAAGTCGGCCTTCGC
>CAYSDT010000519.1:0-1282 GCA_964429835.1 uncultured Ardenticatenaceae bacterium
ACAGATACAAAAAAACCAGATTAGCCATTAGCCAATCTGGTTTTTTTTGTTTTAGCTTTTCTGTAAAAGAAAAACGTTAGTCAAGCGCGTCGTAGCCTGGCCCATCAGCAAAGAAGTCATAATTGGCTTCGATGTCTTCGGTCAGGTCTAATACTTCGCCACCAGCCAACTGTTTTGCATTCAAAACATTGACGGTATGCTCGCCGACTGTGGCATTTTCCAATTTTTGACCGTCGGGATACATGGCGGCTGTGCCGACAACCCAAAGGCCAGCGGGGGCTGCAAAATCAAACGGTACTTCTTCTTCGGGGAAGATAGCTTCGTAGGGGCATTCGGGTACGCAAGCACCACAATCAATGCAGGTATCGGGATCGATGTACAACAACGGCCACTCAGTTTCTGGTTGACCCAGCACCATACATTCGACGGGGCAAACTTCAACACAAGCGGTATCACGCAAACATAATCTGGTCACTATATGAGGCATAGTTATCTCCTTAACACTTTTGTTTTCAATGAAGTAGGAGACCCTTAAATTGACCGCCTACCTGTGGATTGTTACCATTAACAGCCCAACAATAATCAAGATTCTAGCCACACTACAGACCTTTGTCAATTGTTTGGCAATTGGGAATAGAAGGGCTGTTTACTGGAGAGAAAACAACTGTTTTTCCATCAAAAAAAGTATAAGGCTCACCCATGAAATTGACAAAAAACAAACCATCCCCCTCACCTTTACTCGTGCTTACGATTGGCGTTTTTGCCATCTCGTTTAGCTCAATTTTTATCCGCTGGGCGCAGGATGAGGCGGTGCCATCGCTGGTTATTGCGGCGTGGCGAACGGGGTTGGCGGGCGTTATCCTGCTACCCATCGCCCTTGCCCGACAGCACGATGAGTTGCGGGCGTTGCCAGCGCGGGGGCGATGGTTGGCGTTGCTTTCAGGGGCGTTGCTGGGGTTGCATTTTGGCAGTTGGATTAGTTCGCTGGAGTACACGTCCATCACCAGTTCAACGGTGTTGGTGGCGACTTCGCCGCTGTGGGTGGGGCTGGCTTCGCCGTTTGTGCTGGGTGAATCATTGTCACGCGGGTTGAAAGCGGGGATTGGGTTGGCTATTTTTGGCAGCCTGATTATCGGGCTGGGGGATGTGGTGGGATGGGAAAACGGCATCCCGTATCTTCTCCCCATCGCTGGCAGTCATGCGCTGTTGGGCAATGGGCTGGCACTTATCGGGGCGTTTGCGGCGGCGGGGTATTTGCTGATTGGGCGATTGTTACGGCCGA
>CAYSDT010000519.1:1382-2457 GCA_964429835.1 uncultured Ardenticatenaceae bacterium
TTTCCCGGCACGGCCGGGTTGATTGGCAGTTTGTTTATTTTGGGTGGTATTTTGGTTTCAAGTAGAAAGTAGAATAGGACGCGGATTAGGCAGATTTAACGGATAAACGCAGATTTTTTATCCACGTTCCATGTAAAATACTGAAATTCATTGATGGAGTTATCGACGGCTAAGGCGGCGGCGTAATCAACGGCCGTTTCCACCCCCACCACCTTCCATCTTTCCACATTACGGGGGCGATGGCGTGTTGCCAACAATTCTGGCTCTCTATCAAGGCGAAATTCAACATCAAAACTGTCCAGTTCGGTTGTCAGCCCCGTGCCGATGCCTTTGAGGTACGCTTCTTTGCGTGTCCAGCAGTTGTAAAATGCTTGTGGTTGCTCGGCGGCGGGGAGTTTGTCGAAAACGGCCGTTTCCCATTCCGAAAAATACCGTCGCGCAATCAGCCCGTACTCAATATCAGGTTTGATTTGCTCGATGTCCACGCCAACGGCCGTTTTTGCCAGTGCAATCAACACAAAATCGCCCGAATGGGCGACATTAAAATGTAAATCGGCTGGGGGAGCAAGGGCGGGCTTGCCCTGTGCGTTGTAAACAAATTGTATGGTTTCGGGGGGGATGGATAAGTAATGGCTTAAAATAAGACGAAGAGAGCCACGACTAATAACGGCCGTTTTTCGCAACTGTTCAAATCGAAACCGTGCCACTTTGGCACGTTCAGCTTCATTCAAAGTCTGCCGCATCGTTTGCAACTGCGCCGCTGATACATCACGCTGATCAATCGTCCACAAATGAACAGCATGATCCACTCGCATACTCGCCATTCGCTACTCGCTGCTCGTCAATGCGGCGATGGTTTGGCCTGTATGGGCAAAGGCGAGTTCTGGCAATGCGTCTGGGGCAAAGAAGCGGGCATCGCTGGCATCATCTTTTGCTTGTAATTGACCGCCAAGCAGTTTCGCTTGATACAAAATGAAGATGGAGGCACTGCCGCCGCTATTGGCGTTGTGAAACACATCAACCAGTCGCTCAATTTCGACATGCAGATTAGTCTCTTCGTACACTTCACGAACGG
>CAYSDT010000520.1:0-2457 GCA_964429835.1 uncultured Ardenticatenaceae bacterium
GTGAACGACAAAAACAAATTCGGCGCGGGGCGGCGGAACATTTGGCGATGGGGGTGAGAAACGGCCGTTTATCCATGCGCTCCGTCGTTCGCCTAGCCGTCGAACTTTTCGACCTCCTCTATCTCCATCCCGACTACAACATCGCCACCCTGCTGGACGAATTGCGTCAACAAGTACGATAAATAACGATTGTGCTAACCCAACCAGAAGTTAAGAGCCTTATCCCACACACATGGCCGTTGTTTTTTGCCAAACACGGCCGTTTTACCCCCATTCAACAACAAGCCATCCCGCCCATACTGGACGGGGAAGACGTGTTAGCCATCGCCGCGACAGCTTCGGGCAAGACCGAAGCCGTCATTGCCCCGCTCTTGGAACGCCTGTGGGATGACCTGCAACTTGCCACTTGCAACTTGCAACTCCTTTACATTTGCCCGACGCGGGCGTTGGTACGCGATTTGTACGAGCGATTATTGCCGATTTTAGACGACACGGGCATCACAATCGGAATGAAAACGGGCGATGTGGCGCGGACGCGGGAAACGCCGTCTATTTTATTGACTACGCCAGAATCGACCGATTCGATGCTGACCCGTTCGCCCAAGATGTTTATTGGCTTGCAAGCCATCGTGTTGGATGAGATTCACCTGTTTGACAACACGCCGCGCGGCGACCATTTGCGCTGTTTGTTGCCGCGCATTGAGCGGATTCGACAATACGGCCAGCCACAAGTTGCGCCTATGCAACGGATTGCGTTGTCGGCAACGGTTGCCGATCCGCATGGGGTTGCGGCGCGGTATTTGCAGGACGGCACCATCGTACAAGTGCATGGCGGGCGGGAGATTGAGGCTGAGATTGTGCCATTATATGAATTAGGCGAACTGGTGGGGGCATTGACCGAACGCGCATCTGGCGAGCAAGCGATTCATAAATCGCTTGTGTTTTGTAATTCGCGGCAGGATGTGGAAGAAACGGCCGTTTTTCTCCACAAACACCTGCCCCATCACGCCGAGATATTTGTCCATTACAGCAATCTGGACGGGGGGATGCGGCAAGAAGTCGAAGAGCGATTCGCGGCGGCGGCAACGGCCGTTTGTGTTTGCACCTCAACCCTTGAACTCGGCGTGGACATTGGCAGCGTCGATGATGTTGTGTTGCTGGGCGCACCGCCAAATTTGAACGCCTTCATGCAGCGCATCGGGCGCGGCGGACGACGCGCCGACCAAACACGGGCATTATGTATGCCCAAAACGCCCAGCGAATGGGCAAGATTTGAAGCCTTCCTAACCCTAGCCAACACCCCTCACCCCATCGCCCCCGCCCTATCGCTCCCCCGCCCATACAGCTTCCGCCCTTCCGTGCTGATTCAACAAATTTTCAGCTTCATCAAACAAAGCCCGACGGGCAGCGTGCGGCTGGCCGATGTGCGCCGCTTTGCCCCATCGGAAATAGACGACGAAACCATCCGTAAAATCGTCGCCGCGCTGGCATTTGACGGCTATTTGCGCGTGGGGCGGATGGGTGAATGGCGGCCGGACGAAAAGCTGGAAATCCTGCTCGATCAGCATGAAATTTATGGCAATATCGGGGCGGATGTGATGGGAATAACGGCCGTTAATACCCATACCGGCCGCGTTCTCGCCTACACCGACCGCGCTTACCCGCCCGGCACCGTCGTCTTGTTTGGCGGGCAGCCAATGGAAGTGCGATGGGTGGAAAAGTATCGCTTCGGCTTGGCGCACGCGCCCGGCAAAGAGGTGACTGCACCGCTCTTGTTCCGCAAATCGTATGTGGCGATACCGTTCACCGTCACGCGCACCATCGCCCATGCGCTGGGGGTGGCGATGGATGAAATGGTGACGATGCCGCAGAAAAACGGGCAATTGCTGTTTCATTTTTGGGGGACAATTTGGGGTGAACTGTTGGCGGCTACGCTCATCGCGCAGGGGGTGATTGCTGAACCTGTGAACGAATTTTGTTTGTACACGGAGCCGCCGCTGGAAAAGCTGCCCCCGTATGATGCAAAATTAGTGGAGAAGGCGGCAAGACAAACGGCCGTTACGCTCGCTAATCGGTTGGAAATGGGGCGGTTTCACAGGGTGCTGCCTGCTGATGTGGGAAAAACGGCCGTTATCCATCAATTAAACCTGCCCCTGTTCGGCGAAAAGTACAGGGCTGCCCAACTGCGCCCCAAACCAGAATTACAAGAGCGATTACACCAGCTAATCGCCTAACCGTAGGTCAAGTTTGCAAACTTGACCCAGCACAAAATACAGTTGTGCTACAATGGGTTCAATCATACAAAATGAGGTGAAAGATGAGTGTTATTGAGGTGTTAGAATCGGTGCAATATGTGGTAGATAGTCAGGGACGGCAAACGGCCGTTCAATTTGATCTGGAGGCGTGGGAAACTTTATTGCCTTTATTTGAAGAGGTCATGGAAGATGCCCATTTAGC
>CAYSDT010000521.1:0-2455 GCA_964429835.1 uncultured Ardenticatenaceae bacterium
TCAAATGGAACGTACTCTTCGATGGCGGGTTGGGGGGTGATGGCGTTCAGCACATCATCATACGCGGCGGCGATGGGGGTGTATTCCCCTTTGGATTCGCCGATGATGTCGGCGGTTGCGCCGCCCTTGAACAGACCGATGTTTTGACTATTACTGTTGGCTTGGCTGCGTAAATTGATGCCATATTGACCTGCGGTTGCAGAACGGCCGTTAATCCCCAAATACTCCGTCCACGCCCAGCCCGTGTACCCATCAACCACAGGAACATCTTTCCCGCCCTCGTCCACAGGCGGCAATGCCGTCGGCGGCAAGTTAATCGCCCCTATGAAATCATCCCGACGCGCCCGCACAGGCAGATAATCGCCCTGTTGCGTGCCGATGATGCTGACCGTGCTGCCGCCAGCAACCACGCCGATGTTTTCGCCGTTGCGATTTGGTTCCATGCGTAAGTTAATGCCATATTCACCCACGATTGCCTGATCGCCAGAAGCCATCAAATAAGGGGCGTATCCCCAGCCATCGACGGTGCTGACCGTTGGCGGCGGCGGCGGTGTTGGATCGGTTGGTGGTGGGGCAGTGCTGCCTTCCAATGCACGAGTTGGCACATCGACGGGGGTGTAGGGGCCGCGCTTGTTGCCCATTATGATCATCACCGTGCCGCCAGGAACTAAACCTATCAATTCCGCGTTTTTGTTTGAATCTGCCCGCAAGTTGATGCCGCCGTTTCCTGCTTGTGCTAAATCGCCAAAAGGCATGATGGCCGATGTGTACGCCCAGCCGGAGGTGTACGGCCCTTCTGGGCGCACAAAACCGAGAAGCGGGGCAAGGAAGGGAGTGGGATCGATGTAGCCAGCGGGGTAGCCTTTTAATTGTGCGCCCTCTTTTTTCAAGCTGATGTGCAGATGGGAGCCAGTGCTGTTGCCCGTGTTATTGGCGATTCCGATTTGCTGCCCAGCCTTTACTTCCTGCCCATTTTGTACTTGCGCCTGCTTGAAATGGGCGTAGATGGTTTGGAAGCCGTCAGCGTGATCGATGCGGATGTGGATGCCGTAATTATGGGCGTTGGGGTCATTTTGCACCATCCGTACACGGCCGTCGGCGACTGCAAAAATACGACTGCTCGTTGGGGCTTGAATGTCTACGCCTTCGTGGCCGGCAAGGTTAAATTGTCCGTAAATATCAGGATTGGCACCGAACGGTTGATTGATGGATTTGTATTCAGTCGGCCAATGGGTAAATTTGAAGCTCATGGGATACTCCTTTATGGGTTGTGGATGAAGCGGAAGCGAGAGGTTTGGAATGTGGCTTCATCAATGTTGGTAATGTAGACAGTATAGACGGGTAGCGGTGGAAAAACAATGGAGAATTGATAATGGAGAATTGATAATGGGTGTGTTTCATCTCGGTTGGCTGGCGAATAAATTCGTGCCTGTGGTTGCAAAGACCGCCTACGCGGTCTAGGGCGCGGCGCGTTCCCCTACATCATTAAAGATAACGCTAACGCCAACGCAAACAGCCCGATGAATCCCGCAATCATCATTGCCAGCGTTTTAGAGTAGCCCGACGGGGTGATGTTGCCTTCTGCATCCTGTGATTTAATGATGGGGTACAGCCGCCAGAAAAATGAAGAGATTGAAGCGATCATAGCGACGACGGTCAATAGTTGTGTTGATTCTCCCGCGCTTATCAGAATAACCACGAGTAACGCGATGAAAATAAGCTTTGTTCCCGCAACCCAAAACAGCAAATAACGCACAAACTGGTGCATTTCTGGGTCAGATTTGGACTTTTCCCACGCATTGAAAACGCCAACTCCATTTCCCATCCGCGATCCCGGATTGAAGTACAATGTCAGTACATTCAAACTTTCAAGCAAAATAAAAACGATGATAGCGATAGATAAAACATTCATTTATGCACTCCTGTGCTGATTGACAATCGGTTTTCCTCACTCGCAAAAAAGACGCTGATACGGGGGAACGCAGATTTTTATATTTGCGTTCTTCCATATCAGCGTTTCTTTGTGACAAACGGCCGTTTACCCCCATCACACAATTCCAAGCGTACTTAAACTGCAAAACGGCCGTTTTCTACAAAGTGACAGATCATCAGAATCTGCGCTTACTCCATGATTTGCTGCAATTTACGGTAATGTCTCAACGTGTCCAGATCGATAGTATTGGGTGATGTGGTGGTTTCCAGAGCGTTACTGACTGCCCCTACAACAGCACCTCATACGTTTGCCGTTCACGAATGACGCGCATTTCATCCCCGTTGATGAGAATTTCAGCCGCTTTCAAACGGCCGTTATAATTCGATGACATACTGAACCCATACGCTCCCGCGTGCATGAGCAGCAGGTGGTCGCCACGATTCGGCAGGATTAACGGCCGTTTTCGCGCCAAATAATCCCCCGATTCACACACAGGGCCGACAAGATCGACCTCAATAGCTT
>CAYSDT010000522.1:0-2448 GCA_964429835.1 uncultured Ardenticatenaceae bacterium
ACTAGGTATTTAGTCGGCGAAGGCCGACTTTGCAAATGTAGCAGCAGATTTATCTGCCGTGTTTTTAATTCGCGCAAATTCATTGCTGATTTTCACCGAATACGCACTGTACAAAATGTGCAATAGCCGCTATTTTGTGTTACCTTATTTCAAAATTGGCGCACGGTTAATCGCTAAATGTTACAAGCTGTTCGCCGAGTGTACTCACATCCAAAACGGCCGTTTCCATTTTTACCAACTCCCGCTCCTCATTCGGCATCGCGTAATACAGCGCAACATCAACCGAATAAATATCTGTGGGATTTGTATCGCGCAGGTGCATGGTCATGGAGAAGTTCGCTTCTGTCGTGTCCACAATAATCATCGAAGCGGCGCGTTCGCCGTTTTCATTGGTGATGTTAATTTCGAGAGACGGCCGTTCTAAAAACGGTGTCAACTCAAAGCCAACCATCACCCGGCGGCTGTCTTCGTACACAAAAAAGCCCAATTGTAACAAGCGCACATCGGCACGCCGTTTCGGCATTTCTGCCGGATCATCTAAAAAGTTTATCATTTGCATAGGGGAATTATACCTATTGCAAGGTGCAAGTGGCAAGTAGCGAGTTTGCGAGTGGCGAGTGGCGAGTACAGACCTGCTACTCGCCATTCACTATTCGGAGAAATTATGATTAAAGCAATACTATTTGACATTGGCGGGGTTTTGCTCCGCACAGAAGATAGAAAGCCGCGCCAACAGTTGGAACAACGGCTGGGATTGGCGGCTGGCGAGGCCGAACGGCTCGTTTTTAATAGTGAAATGGGGCAGATGGCGCAAAACGGAGCCATCACCGACGGGGAACTGTGGGCGTGGCTCGGCGACCATCTTGACCTTGACGGCGATGGGCTGGCGGCTTTCAAAAGCGCATTTTGGGGCGGTGACGTGCTGGATGAACGGCTGGTTGACATGATTCGCATGTTAAAGTTGGGGTATAAAACGGCCGTTATCAGCAACGCCACCGACGACCTCCTGCCCAATCTTACCCGTCACCGCTTTGCCGACGCATTTGATTTGATTGTGGGGTCGGCGGGGGAAAAGGTGATGAAGCCGAACGCGGCGATCTACGAGCGCACGTTGGAACGATTGGGCGTACAGCCCCACGAAGCACTGTTCGTGGACGACTTCGCCCATAACATCGCCGCTGCGGAGACGTTGGGGATGCACGGTGTCCATTTCAGCCCCGACACTGATTTAGTCGCGGAATTGTCCGCGCTGGACGTATCCATCGCCCGCCTGCCAGAGGGGTACACAGTGCGGGAAGGGCGGTTGGATGATGTGGAAACGGCCGTTTCCTTCTTCAACATCTGCAATATCAACCAGATCGGGGTCACTGAATTCACCGTGAACGACATGAACATCGAATGGAAAGCACCCAAATTCGACATGGCCCGTTCCACCCGCGCGATTTTTGCGCCCGATGGTGAACTGGTTGGCTTTGTGGAAGTGTGGGACACCAGCGAGCCGCCCGTGCGGGTGTGGGTATGGGCGCGGGTGCATCCGGAACATGAAGGGCGCAGCATCGGCACATGGTTGATGACGTGGGCGGAAGCACGCGCCCGTCTGGCAATCCCCCGCGTGGAAGATGGGGTGCGCGTCGTCATGCAGGCGGGCGGTTATGGTGTGCATCAGCCGACGCTGGACTTTTTGCAGGGGTACGGGATGGCTCCCGTGCGTCATTTTTGGCGGATGGTTGCCCCGTTGGACAACGTGCCACCATCGGCCGACGCGCCCCCATCGCCCCAGTTGCCAGACGGCATCGTCATCCGCACGATGGTTGATCTACCCGACCTGCGCCCCATCTGCGCCGCCAGCGATGATGCGTTCAAAGATCATTGGGGATATGTGCCGAAAGATTTTGAGGATGAGTTGGTCCAATGGCAGCATTGGGTCAGTAACGACGATAAACTTGAACCCGCCATCTGGTTTTTGGCGATGGATGGGGATGAGATTGCGGCCGTTTCGCTCTGCCGTAGTGAGGCGCATGATGATGCGGCGATGGGCTGGGTGGATATTTTGGGTGTGCGGCGGGCGTGGCGGCGCAAGGGGCTTGCGCTGGCGTTGCTACATCATACTTTTGCTGAATTTCACAGGCGCGGGCAAGCGCGGGTCGGCTTGGGGGTGGATGCGTCCAGCCTGACAGGGGCGACGCGGCTGTACGAAAAGGCGGGGATGGCGGTGGATGACAAGTTTACGTTTGTGAGTTATGAGAAGGTGTTACGGGATGGGCGGGTGATTAGTCGGCGGTAGTTTTGCCATCGGTTAAAACCGATGGCTGATACAAGAAACACGCTGAAGCGTGTTGGGGGTGTGGGTGGCGTTGTGCCATCGGTTAAAACCGATGGCTGACACAAGAAACGCGCTAAAAGCGCGTTCAAACCGATGACTGATATAGACAATACGCTTTCAGCGTG
>CAYSDT010000523.1:0-2432 GCA_964429835.1 uncultured Ardenticatenaceae bacterium
AATGGCAAGCAAGAACGTTAATCCGCTAAGTGTGATTATTACAGGAACAGTCAGGCTTTTCTTTTGTTGATTCATATTTATTCACCTCAATTTAGTAACATCTCAATAACTTGGGGTAAAGACCTGACAGGTTTCATCAAGACCTCTTGTTTTACACGAGTACCTTTGAAAAACCTGTCAGGTCTCCCCGAAATATTGAGAAGATACTCAATTTACTTAATGCTCTTGTGAAAACAAGTAAAAAGATATTCTGCATCTTGAATGCGTGTATAAGCTGTAACGTGGTCGTTGGCACGAAATGCCGTGTCACCGTGCGGGAAGATAACATGCCCACCACGCTCAATAGAAATTAACACACAATCTTTAGGCAGTCGCGCCCCTATCTCACGCACCGTTTCGCCAATAACCGCATCTTCTTGGCTCACAAATATATCCACAAATTCAGCATGATCATGCTGTTGCAGCGTTTGAATGCGCTCCGTGCGATCTTGTATCTCATCGCGCCGCAATAACGCAAGATCATAAGCGCGAATAACATCTTGGCGACGAACCACACCGACAAGCTCATACGGATCATCTCGTGAGACGACGGGCAGCCTGCCCAGCCCTCTCGTTCCCATTCGTGATAGGGCTTGTCCAATACTTTCATCGAGGAAGGTGACGGTCAGGTGCGGCCATGTTGTACCAATTTCAGAGGCGGGGGTTGTCAACGGCCGTTTCTCAGCAAGCGCACGCTCTATATCTGAAATGGTGACAATGCCCCACAACTTACCTTGATGATCAAGAACCGCCATCCCGTTGTAATGGCTGTGGGCAAAAACATCACGCAATTGAAGTAATGAACTGTCAATCGAAACCGTTTCTAAATCTTGACGTGTTACAACCTCATTTACCGTTATCCCTTCCAAAATATCAAGATCGCGCCCGCCTTGCCAATTGATCCCCTTTAATTTCAACTTCAATGTATAGATGGATTCGGGGAACAAATTTTCTGCCAGCAACGTCGCAATTACCGTTGCCAACATCAACGGCAGAATGAGCTTATAATCATTAGACATTTCAAACACGATCAAAATAGCCGTAATTGGGGCGCGGGCTGCTCCTGCAAAAACGGCCGCCATCCCCACAATCGCATATGCACCCGGGTTGACAACTACCGTCGGCCATAAAGTATGCCCAACCGTTCCAACCATGCCGCCCAATACCGCCCCCATAAATAGGGATGGCGCAAAAACACCACCAGAGTTTCCTGAGCCGAGCGTAAATGTGGTTGCCAATAATTTTCCAAGCAACAATAAAGCCATGAATCCAAGCGTAAACTTAAAATCGCCAGCGATTGCGTCGTTGATTAGCTCCATGCCTGGCCCATACGCCTCTTTGCTGGGCAGAATCAGGATGGTCAGCCCTGTTAATATCATGCCAAGTGCAGTTTTGAAGGGCAGTGGAATTGCCCACGCATCAAAAATGCCCTCCGTTCTATACAGCACACGGATAAACAGTACCGCAACCAGCGATGCCAAAATAGCCAAGACAATGTAAACAGGAATTTCAGCCAAGCTGTTCAATCTGTAGGCTGGAATATGAAAAGCGGGTTGATCCCCCAGCCATGCGCGGCCAACAATGCTGGCCGACACCGCACTTAACACAATCGCGCCAAAATGACGCACGGTCAATCGTCCCAGAATAACTTCTAAGGCAAAGATGGAGCCAGCAATCGGCGCATTAAATGTTGCCGCAATGCCAGCCGCCGATCCACAAGCGACCAAAGTACGCAGATTATCTTCTGAGAAGCGTAATTTTTGCCCCAAAACAGAGCCTAATGCAGACCCCACTTGCACCACTGGCCCCTCACGCCCAGCCGATCCGCCAGCACCAATCGTAATGGAAGAGGCAATAACTTTGATGGCGGCCACCTGAGCGCGGATACGGCCGCCATTCATGGCAATGGCTTCCATTACTTCTGGTACGCCATGCCCCTTCGCTTCCTTTGCCCAGCGATCAATCAGGAAACCAACAATAAATCCTGCAACGCCCATAAAAACAAGGACACCAATTGCGCCGCCTGCGTTTAGTTCTACCCAGTCTGCTAATGCGCTGATTTTTCCCAACAGCCATATAAAGATGATGGCACTTAGCCCTGTAACTGAGCCGACAAAAACGGCCGAAAAAATAAGCAGTGCATCTGGCGAGCGAAGGCGGCCGAGAGAGAATCGTTTTGCATACGATGGAGTAGTTTTGTTTGCAGTTGTCATATATATCTATTTTTGGGGATGATGTCATATTGTTAGAAAACAATCTTGAATACCGTCCATTATTCTTGCCTTTTTGGAGCAACCCAGCGGATCACCCCTATCATTTTTATCGTTCTGATTGGTTTTCATTGTAGGTCAAACTGCCCTGCCCTCCCTCTGGCGAATAGTGGAAATTGGGGG
>CAYSDT010000524.1:0-2431 GCA_964429835.1 uncultured Ardenticatenaceae bacterium
CGCTGGCAGAAGGAGTGAGATCAACGGCCGTTTCATCCCCATCCCGCCCCTTAATCGCTTCCTTTTGCTCTTCCGCCGCCAAAATCTCACGCGGCACGACACTTTCGCTGGTCGGCACTAGGTTAAACCGTCGCGCCGTCTTCCAATAGTTGATAATTTTATTCAACTCATCAGGGCTGACATACGCCCCTTGCATACGAATGGGCGATGGAGCGTCTTGGCTTTGGAACAACATATCGCCCTGTCCCAGTAGCTTTTCCGCCCCCGTTGAATCCAAAATGACGCGGCTGTCCGTACTGGAAGCAACGGCAAAAGCAATCCGCGCCGGGAAATTGGCCTTGATCAGACCCGTCACCACATCGACAGACGGCCGTTGGGTAGCAATAATCATATGAATACCCGTCGCCCGTGCCATTTGTGCCAACCGTGTGATGCCTTTCTCCGTTTCTTCGGGCGAAAGCATCATCAAGTCGGCCAATTCGTCGATGATGATGACGATGTAGGGGAGTTTTGTCAGCTTCGCATCTTTTTTCACCTTCTTATTAAAATCAACTAAATTCCGCGCCCCAACTTTGGCAAACATCTTGTAGCGCGTGTCCATTTCCCGTAACGCCCATTGCAACGTGCCGATAACGCGATCCATCTCCACCACGACGGGCGCGGCCAAATGCGGAATGCCGTTATAACCCGTCAACTCCACCCGCTTGGGATCGACCATCACCAATTTCAACTCTTCTGGCGTATTTTGCATCAGTAAACAGGCGATAATGCCATTGACGCAGACCGATTTACCCGACCCCGTCGTGCCTGCAATCAACACATGCGGCATTCCTGCCAAATCAGAAACGATGGGTTGCCCCGCCACATTTTGTCCCAATCCAATCGCCAGCGGCGACTTCGATTTCTTAAATTCCTTCGTTTCCATCACGTCGCGCAACGAAACCAACGCTTTTTGCGGGTTCGGCACTTCAATACCGATGTACCCTTTTCCCGGCACAGGGGCTTGAATGCGGATGGATTGCGCCGCCAATGCCAGCGTCAAATCATCAGCCAAGCCCGCAATTTTGCCGACTTTGACCTTCGTCCGTTTGCCGCTGCGCTGCTGAATAAACAGCGGCTCAACTCCAAATTGGGTGATGGTCGGCCCCTGATTGATCTCCACGACGGTCGCGGGCGCACCGAAACTTTCCAACGTATGCTCGATAATTTCAACTTGCTCACGAATCGTCGCGCTATGCACATCCTGATCCGTGCCAGATTCGAGCATGTCTTCCAGCTTGGGCAACGTCCAATTGATCGCCCCCGCCTGCACATTGCCTAAAAATGGCGGCTGTGGCGCGGTCGGCTGATCGTCCTCCACGATGGGATCGGGTTTCTTTTTGCGTAATGAACGACGCGGCCGTTTCGGTTTAGCGATGGGGACTGGCTCTTTCTTCTCTTTTTCGTCTAGCAAAGGCAACTGCCCGCCATCTTCGCGGGCGGGGTTGATGGGTATCGCCCGCTTTTTAGGCTTCTCTTTTTTCGTTGCGGATTTCTCTTCCGCATTTTCTTGGCGCGAAGCCCACAACCCGTGCAAATAATCCCCCATCTCCTTGCGCGACACGCCCGACGCAAGAAAAATGGCGACTAATCCCAAGATCATGAGGATGAACACCGTCCCCAAAATGCCAACAAAGCGGGTCAAAAACCAGACGATTGCTCCGCCGATATAGCCGCCACCCATCTCCGCTTTGGCAATCTCCCACACATCATCCATCCCGTTTTCAATCAGTAAAACGGTGAGGGTTGCAAACGCCATCAGCACAAAAAACAACGTGATGATGCCGCCCACGCGGTAGCCCGGCAGTTCTGGCTCTTGCTCCATTCCCCACAACACCAAATACAGCCCAATCATTCCCGTCGTGATGGGGACAAGGATGCTGCCCCAGCCAAACAGGCGGCCAAGCAAGCCCGCAAGGCTGCTGGTCAACTGCCCCTGACTGGGGGAGATGAGGCTGAGGATGAGAACGGCCGTTAAAAATATAATCCCAATACCCACCACCAACACCTTCTGCTGATTGTTCACGCTGATGGACGGGCTGGGCAATTTACGGTTGTTGCTCTTCTTTTTGGTTCGGGATCGGGAAGATCGTTTTGTTGTTTTTCGTTTTGCCATAGCTCAAATGTTCCTGTTTTGCGGGGAGTATAGCACGGTTACGGGGCGATGGTGTAACGGCTGACGGGAGCTTACTGGTATTTTTTAATCCGCAGATTTCGCAGATTAGCGCAGATTTTTTCCTTTATAATCTGCGCTAATCTGCGAAATCTGCGGATATAGTCGCTCTCAAGAATAAAGCGTACTCATATGCTGTTGGTAGGCGGCGACTAAATTTGACTCAATTGCGTCATGGCGTGCGATCTGTACGCCGGGATTTCGTTTTGCCGCCCGAAA
>CAYSDT010000525.1:0-2428 GCA_964429835.1 uncultured Ardenticatenaceae bacterium
TTCACGTTGAATTCTTTCTATATCACGGAAAAATGCCTCAACTAATTCAGAAACCGATGTTTGATTATTAGCTGCATACAGTTCTGTCCATTTAATGAGTTGTGCGTCTATCCATAACGTCAAATCTTTCTTATTTTCTTCCGACATAGTAATCCCTCAAAAATACATGAGAATAATTGGAGTCGAGGCTTTAGCCGGTTTCTTTTTGCAATGACCGGCTGAAGCCTTGACTCCGATTATTAATTTGTGTTCGCCAACAATTCCTGCGCCCGCACAACATTGACTTGCCCATCAGCCACCAGTTGGTCGGCGATGGCTTGCACTTGAGACGATTTTGCCCCCGCCGCGACGGCAACCTGTCGCGCATGAAGGCGCATATGCCCCTTCTGAATGCCCACGCTGGACAACGCCTTGATCGCCGCCAAATTTTGTGCCAAGCCGACGCAAGCCATCACCATCGCCAACTCTTGTGCCGATTCCACGCCCAACACTTTCATCGCCACTTTGGCGGACGGATGGACTTTTGTTGCCCCGCCGACTGTGCCAATCGCCATCGGCAAGGTGATTTCACCGTATAAATCGCCATTTTTGTCTACATGCCAATCTGTCAGAGCTGAATAACGGCCGTTTCTCGCCGCATACGCATGTGCGCCCGCCTCAATTGCCCGCCAATCATTACCCGTCGCCAACACCACCGCGTCAATGCCGTTCATAATGCCCTTGTTGTGGGTCGCCGCCCGATACGGGTCAACAACCGCAAAAGCGTTCGCTTCGGCAATATATTGCGCCGCTTTTGCCCCTGAAATGTCATCCACTGCCAACAGTGCGGCGGGGATAGTTCCTGAGGCGGTGGTGGTGCGTCGGTCAGCCAGATTGGAGAGGATGCGGAGCAATGTGCGCCCGCCTGTGAGTTCGGCGACGAGCGGGGCTAACTGTTCAACGGCCGTGTTTACCGCGTTCGCTCCCATCGCATCCCGTGTATCGTAAAGCAAATGGACGATGAGCATTGGCCCGACGGGGCTGTCGGGGAAAGGACGGAACTCGAAGCCGCGTGGTCCGCCGCCCAATTTGATGATCATTTTGTCGTAGCAGGTGGCGCACTCCATCAACATCGCTTCATTTTCTTGCAACGCTTGCATCGCCACATCCATGTCAGGAATGTCCAATACTTGGATTTGGCCGATCATGACGGGATCGGTCGCGGTGGCGTGAAAACCGCCGCCTGCACGAATCAATTTGGCGGCATGGCTGATGGCGGCGACGACGCTTGGCTCTTCAATCGCCATCGGGATGAGATAATCACGGCCGTTTATTTGGAAGTTTGTCGCAATGCCCAATGGCAGGGCGAATGTGCCGACTACGTTTTCGATCATATGGTCAGCTTGCGCCACGCCCAAGCCAGAACTGGTCATGATGGTCGTTTCCATCTCATCCAATTCTGCCCACTCGGCTACGAGATCGGCGCGTTCGGTCATCGACTTTTTGTAAAATCCGGGCATGCGTGAAGATTTATTGCTCATGGAGTGTCCTTTGGTCACAAAAAAAGAGATGGCAGAGCCATCCCTTCTTGATTTTATAATACAGACTGTTTATAACGGCCGTTTGCTGTCAAAAACTACCGATTTGGGCGAGCAGGGGGGCGCGGGAGCAGGGGAACACTAATTTTCTTTGCTCCCTGTCTCCCCTGCTCCCCATTTCTCCGTCGCCTGTCTCTGTCTTTATTTGACGATATTACCAACCACCGTCATAACCCCATCGCCCACGAAAAGCTCTTGAATGGTGATGGTGGCGGGCAGATTGTTCAGTGTACCGACCAGCGTGTCGTTTAACGCCGATTGCACTGCGCTTAAACCGACAGATGGTATGCTCATATTGCCAAATGTAGCCGAAACAACCTCAAATTGTATCGTGTTGCCCACCAAATACGGCCGAAAAACGATGTTGATTTGACCGCTGATCGGCTCATTCAACATACCACTCAAAATGACATTACCGCCCGAAAATCTGGCGGAAAGATTGTCGATGTTGGCTTGTTGTTGAACAGTCGCCTGTTGTGCCGCGATCTGCTCGTTTAACTGTGCATCGGTGATACTGATGTTGATCGGGGTGTTGCCTTCTGGTATGGCAGAGGCAAAACTGCCCGCTATCTCTTCGCTGCTGGGCAGTTCTTCTACAAGTTGGGACGCGGCGGCATTGGCGACGACCGCTTCTGCGGTGGCGGCAACGGCCGTTGCTGCTTGGCTAATTTGTGCGGCATCGGGTAAATCGGGAACGGATTGCCCACAAGCGGATAACAGGCTGATCGCCATTAAGTTGAATAGTATAAAAATGCGTTTATAAGTTGACATAATTTCTCCTTGATTAACTGATTACGTTTCATTTGGGCGCATTTCATTTCAATTGGCTGGCGAATAAATTCGCGCCTACG
>CAYSDT010000526.1:0-2425 GCA_964429835.1 uncultured Ardenticatenaceae bacterium
GCCGTTTATCCCCCGCGTCCACCTCTTCCACAATCATGTCGCCATGATAATCAAACCAATCTTTGCTGATTGCGCCGCTGACTGTAATGCAATAGTCGGCGGCACGGTACATTTTGATTGTTGTTGTATTCATTATCATTGTCCGTTTAGGTGGATTTATCCAATTTAGATATAGGGATAAGTATAGAGGGGATGGAAACGGCCGTCATCCGTTGTTGGTATCATAAAAGTATCATTTTTGGGGGAAACGGGGGTGTTTCAGGAGTGATTTATTGCGAACAAGCCAACCTGTCTGGCTTTAGCCACCGCCTGGCGACGGTTTTTGACACCCAATTTGCGGTACAAAGAAGCCGTGTGCCGCTTAACCGTGTTGGGTGAAATGTGCAGCTTGCCACCAATTTCCTGATTACTCAGTTCGTCTGCCAGCAATGTTAGCACATCTTTTTCCCGATGGGTTAGCTCTGATTCCAGATTCACGGGGGATGGAATTTGCTCATATTGAGCCGCCATCGCTTCTTGAATTGTTTTGATAAAGGGGGCGGTTTCTTCATCAGCGGGGAGATGGGCGAGGGGGGCGTTGAGCGCGGGGCCAGCTTCGATAAACGGCCGTAAATATCCCCCACTGCTTGCCATGATGACCGCTTGATTCAAAACGGCCGTTATTTCATCATCCCGCCCTTGTTTCTGATAAACGGCCGTTTTTAACAGCAATAAACCGATTATTTTCAACGTATTATGATTGTATTCAGCTAAATAAAGCAATCCCGCCAGCTTATCATTAGCCTTTGCCAAGCTGGTTTCCGTTCCTTGCTCTATCAGCAAGCGGCACTCCGTTATGCGCGGTTTTTCCAGCCAATAAAAGAGGATGCCCACGTCGGTTGTGATGTCAACTGCCCGCATATGGCGGCTTGCTTCCACAATATCGCCCTGCAACAGGGAAATATGCGCTTGACAAGAGCGGGCAGTGGCGATGTAGGCGGGGTTGTTTGTTTCCCACGCAAAAGTGAGCAGATCGCCCATCGTTTCTTCCGCTTTTTCGGATTGTCCAAGCGATTGATGCGCCAAAGCCAATCCTGCCAGCGCATCAATTGCGGCGGCGTGGTGCAAAATGTAGCGATGTTGAACGACTTTGCTGAAATGAATAACGGCCGTTTCCATCTCATTCCGATAATAGTGAACAGCCCCCATCAAATAAGATGACCATGTTTCAATATATTTATTCTGCACTTTTACGGCCACGTCGCGGAGTTGTTGGATCTCGGCAACCGCTTTGCTGAATTCAGTAGACAGCAGGTGAATAAAAATCAACGCACCCATCAGTGTGGTTTGACTGCTGGGCTGTAATGTTTGCTCATAATAAAGCCACCTGTTGATCTGCTGCTCTGCTTCTGTTTTTTTGCCGACCATCTGCATCGCCAATCCCCAAAACAGTTCGGTATCCCCCCGCGCTAACAGATGTGTTTTGGGGATGCGTTCCAACGCACGGGCAAGATGTTGCAGGCTGAGATTGCGTTCGCCGCGCCAATACGCATCATGCCCCCAGAAAAAGTCAACTTCACCCCATAACGGCCGTTTGTCAGCCCCATCATCAAGAATTTCTTCGATACGCTCAAGAAGCGGCGGAATCATCCATAATGTAAAGTGGTAATATGCCATCCACGCTTTTGCCAACAAAAGTCTGGGGCGTTGATGGATGATGTCGTCTGGTAATCGGGTCAGCCATTGTTCCAATATATACCATTGATCGGCATCTAAAAATGTGGGAATGTTGGTTTCCACTAAATCAGCCGCCGCCGCCATATCGCCAGCAGCAAGGGCATGATGCAACGCCTCTTCATAATAGTGGTTTTGCGCCAACCAGCGCGAGCCAGCGGCGTGAACGGCGGCAATGTCGTCGGCGGTGTACCGTTGTTGCGCCTCTTTTTTAAGAAATGCGCCAAACAGATGGTGATACCGTACCCATCGCTGCTCGCCGTCCAGATCAATGGTGAATAGATGGTTGATGGTTAGATGGTTGATGAATATCTTGCCGTTTGGCGCGGGGGTGCTGAACAGCGCGTCACATAAATCAGGGCAGAAACGGTCGAAAACGGCCGTTTTTAATAACCATTCCTGCATCGCTTCCGTCTGCGACGACAGCACCTCTGCCATCAGATATTCAATGATAAAGCGGTTGTCCTTATCGAGTATTTTTGATAATTCTGTCCCGTTTCCAGAGTGGCCCATCGACAGTGCCACCAAATGCAGCCCCGTCACCCACCCTTCTGACCGCTCATAAATCGTCGTTGTCAGTTCGTCATCAACGCTTTGCCCCACGCTGTTACGCAAAAATTGTGCCGTCTCCATCATCGAAAAACGGAGGTCATTTGCCCGAATTTCAATCATCATATTTTGGGCGCGGTATTTTTGGATGGGCAGAAGCGGG
>CAYSDT010000527.1:0-2421 GCA_964429835.1 uncultured Ardenticatenaceae bacterium
AGAAAAGCATTGGCCCAACGGTGAAAAGCAGAAAACCGATGAGCCACGGCGAGATGAAAAGATAGCCAGAAATTGCCTCACGTCGCTCGGACGCTGGCATTTGCCGCCAAGTTTTAATAACATTTGCACTCATGAGTTCTACCTCTTAATCGTTATGCTTACATTAAGTCGATTAACTGCTCTGCCAGCGAAACCATATCCCGTTCGGCGGCGAATTTGAGGCAAACGCCAGCGGGCTGACGTACTTTAGCAACCCATTCTTCTGGAATGACACCAACGCCTTGCCGTGCGCCAGCCATCGCCCCGATGACGGCGGCGATTGTGTCTGCGTCGCGGCCAAAGTTGCCGCCCCAGAACATCCCCCGATGAAAATCGCCATCTGTCAGGCGGAAGACGGCGTAGAGTTGGGGCAACGCTTCGGGACTGGAGGCGTGTTCGGGTGTCCACAATTCGGTATGCAGTGCTTCCCACGCTTTTTCGATGGTTCCCGCTTCATCGCAGATCGCCATCGCCTTTGCCATTGCCCGTCCCAGCCAGCTATCTTCGGGAATTTGATCTAGCCCAGCAGCGACAATTTCATCGGTTGTGCCACCGACCATCGCTACGGAAACGCTGGCGGCTACAGCTTGTGCCGCCCAGATGCCATCCTTATAATGGCTGATTTCAGATTCGATTTGGGCTAATTCAACGGCGCGTTTGGAATCACCAGCGCATAGCACGCCGATGGGCGCGATTCGCATGGCTGCGCCATCATCGTAATTAAGTACATTGTCCTGCCCGGATAGGGGAGGGCGTGCGCCGCGTTTTAAGTTTTCAACTGCACCATATAACGGCCGTCCGCCACGTTCAAACAGTCCGCCTTGATCAAGGATATATTTTTGCCATGAGGTCATCAGTGCATCGGTCGTTAACTCGCCGCCGCAATCGATCAATGTTTGGGCGGTGAGAGCGGCAAATTCGGTGTCGTCGGTGCTTTGTGCGCCAGCGTACAGATTGGTGACGATGCCATATCGCCGCCGATAGGAATCGTTGCGCCCAATGTCTCCAAATGCGTCGCCGACGGCTAATCCGACGAGGCAACCGACAGCGCGGTCGCGTAAAAGCGTGCGATCTTGTAGTAATTTGGCTCTGGTAATCATATTATTTCGAGTCTCCTTGCAATGGGAACGTTCCCATTGAGTTACAAATAAAAAGGACAAGGCTTCGTGTAAAAGATGTCCGTTTAGTTAATCGGCGGCGCGGTGGAGCCGCGTTGTTGTAGTGTACATTTGAAAAGATGACGGCGCGGGGTGGAAAACGGCCGTTTTGATAAGTCCAAATCAGGTTCTTTTTCCAGATGGTCTAATAAAAATTCAGCCGCCTGTTTACCGATTTCGTATTGCGGCTTGGCGATGGTGGTCAGGGGCGGGGTGGTTGCTGAGGCGGCAAAAATATCGTCGATGCCGATGATGGAAAGATGTGCGGGGACGGATAGCCCTGCTTCGTGCGCTGCTTGTAATGCGCCGATGGCGAGGATGTCGTTTGCTGCTAAAACGGCCGTTGGTGGTTGTGAAAGTGATAAAAGCTGCCGTAACGCTTGCCGTCCACCGTTTTCATCAAATGGTACGCGCATAATTAGGCTACTATCGAGAGGAATCTGCTTTTCCTGCAAAAAATCTGTGTAGCTCCGCAATCGTGAATGTCCAGGGCGACTTTCCCGCCGACCGCGAATCAATCCAATTCGCCGATGCCCTAAATCGTAAAGATGGGTAAGGGCGAGTTGTGTTGCGCCATAGGTATCCGAACCCACAATATCAAAATCTGGGAAACCTTCGTGGGAGCCGATGAGGACGGTCGGGATGTGGGTCGCTTTTAGCTCATCGTTGCTTACATGTACGGGGTTGATGAGGATGGCATCAAAACGATTGCGCCGCGCCATTTCTAAGAACATCATCTCTCGTTCTGTATCCCAATCGCTGTTGGCAAAGACGACAGCGTACCCCTCTTTTTCCATCCTGTCTTGCACGCCGCGAGCAATGGCAGGCCAAAATGGGTTGGTAATATCGGGCAGGGAGAGCATGATGATGTTGGTGCGGGCGGTACGGAGGCTGCTGGCGACGGCGTTGTGGGTGTAGCCTAATTCGTCAACGGCCGTTTGTACCCGTTGAACTGTTTCCTCGCGCACGTTCGCGCCGTCGCCCGTGATGACACGGGAGACGGTGGTTTTGGAAACACCAGCTTGTTTAGCTACGTCGATGATCGTTGGTCGCCGTTTCAATTCGTTTTCTCCGTTTATAGAAATGGGAACGTTCCCATTTTAGCAAAAAGATAAGCGTAGCGCAAGAGCAATTTTGTAAACTATCAAGATAACTGCACAGCGGCTAAATTTTAATACATGAGATAAACGGCCGTTTATCTCCGCATTTCCTTCACATTTTCCTC
>CAYSDT010000528.1:0-2420 GCA_964429835.1 uncultured Ardenticatenaceae bacterium
CCCAGTTCGCCAATGCCAGCGACTGTCTGTTGCGGGGTCAGCACCAATAATTGGGTGTCCGACATGCCCATCCCCAGCGGAATTGCTTGTTTGAACTGTTTTTGTTTATCAGATTGCGCCTCGACCAGATGATAACTGACGGCGCGTTGCGTTTCGCTGGCTCCATACAAATTGACGATGATCCCATCGGGAATGACGGTTCGTAACTGCCCGACCATTGTGCGGGTGAGTGCTTCGCCGACGAAGAAGGCGTGGTGCAGGGTGGGGATGGTTGTGTTGTCATTAACGGCCGTTAACGCATGAATCATCGACGGAATCAGATGGGCGACGGTGACGCGGGAATCCCGCAACCAATGCGCCATGTACGCTGGCTCCCACATTCGCACGGGGTCTGGCACGCAAATTTCCGCACCAACCCATAAAGCCGTGAAAATATCACGTTGCAATGGGTCGTGCGCCAATCCCGACAGCATAGAAAAACGGTCAGATGGGGTTAGCTGGAACTGCTGCTCCATCCACGGATAGAAATGGGTCAAACTGCGATGCCGTCCCATCACCGCTTTGGGCGTTCCTGTAGAGCCGGAGGTAAAGGTGAGCGAGGCGATGTTGTCGGGGTGAATCGTCGTCGCGGTCGGCGTGTAGGCATAATCGGCCAGTAATGCTGCCCAATCGACGGGCTGTTCGGGCAGGCTGAGTTGACGGCCGTTTGCCACTATTTGCGCCGCCTGTTGTACCGCTTCTGGCGGGGGCGCGGCGGTAAAGTGAAGCCATCCTGCGGGTTCGGCCGTTTCCAGATATTGAATCAGGCGTAAATCAGGGTAGGTGGGGTCAAGGATCAATGTCGCTGCCCCTGCCTTGAAGATGCCCATGATGGTGGGAACCAATGCGGCACAGCGACGGCCGTAAATGGCGACCACATCGCCTGTTTGTACGCCCTGTTTTTGCAGGAAGTGGGCTAGGCGGTTGCTGTTGGCGGCAACGTCGTGGTAAGTCCAGCGGGTGTTTTGATCGAAAACGGCCGTTTTTTCTGGCTGCTCCTTTGCCCATCTATCCAGACGTTCAAATACAGCCCCTTCCCATCGGTCACTGATGGCGGCGGACGGATTTGGCACAATTTTCCGCGCCTGCTCGGTCAGCAGCGTATACGCATGTAGCGGCAAGGTTACATTTTCGGTGACTTGTTCCAACAGCAGTTGGTACTGTTGTAATAAATCTGCCATGCGTGCTTCATCGAATAAATCGCGGTTGTAAACCAGTGTCAGATCGATCCCATCGCCATTTTCGCCGCCAATTTCTTCCAGATAAAGCGTCATGTCAAAATTGGAAAGTAATTCAGGCGAGGCGATGAATTCAGTTGCCAGATCGCCCATCGTTGGCTCCTGATCATATGTGAGCATGTTGAAAAATATCTGGAAAAATGGAGTACGACTGACATCGCGTGTTGGATTTAACGCGATCAACAACTGCTCAAAAGGAATATCTTGATTGGCAAACGCCTCTATGCAGGTCGTTCGCACCCGCGTCAACGCCTCCGCGAAAGTGGGTTCATCGCTAAAATCGGTGCGTAAAACCAAAGAATTGAGAAATAATCCCACTAATGGCTCTAATTCAGGCAAATTTCGCCCTGATATCGGCGAACCGATGACGATTTCCTCTTGTCCTGTGTGCCGATGCAGTACGGTTTTGAAAGCGGTCAGCAAGGCCATGTACAGGGTAACGCCTGCTTGCCGCGAAAGTTGCATAATGGCATAAGTCAGGCGTGGCGGCAGGGTGAGTTTCTGCTCGCCACCATTAAAGGTTTGTACGCTTGGGCGGGCAAAATCGGTCGGGAGTTCGGTCACGGATAGCGGCTCTTGAAGCTGTGTTTGCCAATACGCAAGCTGGCGCGATGCTTCGGCACTGGTCAACCATTCTTGCTGCCAACGGGCATAATCGGTGTATTGGATGGGTAACGCTGGCAGGATGGCGGGCTGTGTGCTTAATTTTTGTACATACAGTTCCATCATTTCCCGCAACAGAATGTGAATAGACCAGCCATCGCTGACGATGTGATGGAGGGTCAGCAGGAGGACGAACTCATCCTCACGGAGCTGCATGAGTTCGGCACGGATGAGCGGGCTGCCTGTGGGCGGGAATGGGGTGTTGGCATTTTTACTGATACGGTTGAAAACGGCCGTTTCGCGGGCAATTTCATCAAGATGGGTCAACTCAACGATGGGTAATGGCGGCGGGGCAAAATTACCGCCGCGCTGCCAAATCTGCCCGTCTTTTTCATAGAACATGGCATCCAGAACGGTGTGCCGCCGCCAAACCGCGTGGAATGAGTCGGTTAATACGGCTGTGTTAATGGGAATGTGGAGACGAACGGCCGTTGGGATAATCAATCCGCCGCCGCCAAGCCCCATCTGATCCAAAAACCA
>CAYSDT010000529.1:0-2405 GCA_964429835.1 uncultured Ardenticatenaceae bacterium
CTTTGTGACTAACGGCCGTTTTTCCCACAAAACACCCCCCGTTGACAATTGACCGTTAACAATTGTCAATTTTTCAGCCGTTTACCCCAAACCATCCCCACCAAGCCAGCATAAACCCGTCCCAGACAAAAAAGCAGCGCACACGCGCTGCCTTTTCGTTTTCAGTTTTCAGTTGATTGTTGGCTGTTGACTGTTTCTTTTTAACTGCTTCAAGTGCGACGCACCTTGCAGGTGCAACGCACTCAACCCCCTACTCCACCGTCACACTCTTCGCCAAATTACGCGGCTGATCCACATCCGCGCCGCGCCGCACCGCCACATGATACGCAAACAACTGCATCGGAATCACATTGACAACGGCCGTTAACAACGGCGGCGCAGGCGGCACAAACAACACATGATCCGCCTCATTTTCAATCGCCGTATCCCCCATCGTCGCCACCGCAATCACCACCCCGCCCCGCGCCTTCGCCTGCCGCACCTGACTGATCATCTTGTCGTACAGATGATCCTGCGTCACCACCGCAAACACGGGCATCGTCTCATCAATCAGGGCGATGGGGCCGTGCTTCATCTCCCCCGCCGGATACCCTTCGGCATGAATATAGCTGATTTCCTTCAACTTCAACGCCCCCTCCCGCGCCACTGCATAATTGATTCCGCGTCCCAGATAGAGGAAATTATCCACCTTGAAAAACTGATTAGCCAACGCCGCATACGCCTCATCCTGCTCCAACGCCTGCCCGACCAAATCGGGCAACTGCGCCAACCCAGCCACCAATTCATGCCCGCGTGCGGGGGTGATGGTGCCGCGCAACTGCCCCAGCGCACACGCCAGCAGATATTGATCGACCAGCGAAGTCGTGAACGCTTTGGTGCTGGCTACCCCAATCTCCGGCCCCGCTTGCATGGCGATGTGACCGTGCGACAGCCGCATCGACTGGCTGCCGAGCGCGTTGACAATCGTCCACATCGTCGCCCCTTTCGATTTTGCCAGTTCGGCAGCGGCCAACGTGTCCGCCGTCTCGCCCGATTGGGTGATGGTTAAAACGGCCGTTTCCTCATCCACAATCGGGTCGGCATATCTAAACTCCGACGCATACGCCACCTCCACCGGCAAGCGGGCGATGGATTCAATCATCACCTTGCCCGCCAGCCCTGAATAATAACTCGTGCCGCAAGCGATGATGAACAGCTTCTTGATTTTGCCCACCAGTTCAGGGGTCAAGTTCATCTCAGGCAGTGTCACCGTCCCGTTTTCAAAGTCAACCCGCCCGCGGATTGTGTCGATGATCGAGCGTGGCTGGTCAAAAATCTCCTTCTGCATGAAATGTTTGTACTCCCCTTTCGCCGCGCTCACTGGATCCCACGCGATGCGATGGGTTTCAACTTCCATCGGCACGCCGTCCAAATCGGTGACGTGGCAGCCGCCCCGCTCCAATCGCGCCATCTGCCGATTTTCGAGGAAAATCATGTTGCGGGTGTACTCCAAAATCGCGGGAATATCCGACGCGAGGAAAATCTCATCGTCCCCCAACCCAATCGCAATGCCGCCCGCGTTGCCCAGCCGAGCGCAATACATCACGTTGGGATTATCGCGGCTCAGTACCACAATCGCGCTTGCGCCCTTCAATTGGGCGATGGTGTAACGAACGGCCGTTTCCAACCCTTCGCCCGCCTCCACATACCGCTCAATCATCTGCACGATCACTTCCGTGTCCGTGTCTGACTGGAAAACCACGCCCTCCGCCTGCAACTCATCCCGCAAAGGAATAAAATTCTCGACGATGCCGTTATGCACCACCACAATACGGCCGTTCATGCTGATGTGCGGATGGGCGTTCGCCTCTGTCGGTGCGCCGTGCGTCGCCCATCGCGTATGCCCAATGCCGATGTTGCCCGTTAACGGCCGTTCACGCAGCGTCTCCTGCAAATTATGCAATTTGCCAATATCACGCCGGATGCTGAAACGGCCGTTTTCCAACACCGCCACCCCCGCCGAATCATACCCGCGATACTCTAACTTTTTCAATCCACCCATCACCACATCTGGCGCAGAACGCGCCCCAATATATCCAACAATGCCACACATAAAAACCTCCGGTTGAGTTACAAGTGGCAAACTGTGCAAGTGGCAAGTAGCAAGTATCAAGTAGCACAACACACACTTGCTACTTGCAAACTTGTAACTTGCTCGCTTGCAACTTGCTCACTTGCCACTTTATTTAATTGGCGTATCCAATGGGATCGCCCCTATTCATCCACTGCGCCATGTTTTGTCGGTACAGTTACCTGTGCCGCATTGTCATGTCGCTTTGTTCGGGGCGTAGTGTTGGTGTGTGGTACACCAGAAGGCATCCGCTGATTGTTCGATTTTCGCTAATCAAAATTAGACCTGACAGGTT
>CAYSDT010000530.1:0-2395 GCA_964429835.1 uncultured Ardenticatenaceae bacterium
TGCCAGTTTTGCCAGCGATTACTTTGAAATACGTCTCAGCCGATAGTTCTGTTAAAGGCACGGTTTCTGTTTGTGCGCGAGCGGCAAGAGAGAGCGCGTTTCCAAACATTTGTGAAATTTCTCGTTCAGCCTGATGATTTACGGTGAGATGAGAAAGAGAACTTTGCGCTGCGCCAATGGCGAAAAGCCCAAAAGAGGTCATGTCGGTAAGTGATAGTCCCGGCTGAGCTACCCAGAGCCCTTCCACATCGTGCACATCGTCAAATAAACGCGCCGCCAGCAGATACATAATCCACGAGGCGCATAAAGGAACGGCTTTGTCTGGATCGCCGCCGACAGCGGCACAAGTTAGGGCAGGAAGGGCTTCTGTTGCAATATCTGGAGCAGTTGGCCGCCCGTATTGGTAAGGGAGTACGACTTGCATGAATGTCGGCCAATTTAGGGGGGCAAGCACCTGCTTTTCGAGAAATTGATGTATAGCCAACGTAGTAGATTGAATCATTTTGTCTATCACCTCGTACCCGTAACGATTTTTTGTTCCAGTAAAGATGAGAACGAGAAATCGTTAAAGGTACAAAGAGGATGTTCTTACCATCCTCCACCAGGCCCGTCAGCAAGTGGAATTGGGGGTTCTGTTCCAGATAGTTGGACTATTTTTTCTATGTTTGTTGGCGATGGCGCAAACAGGCCAATTTTCTGGGCTAACTGCATTGCTTCGTTGACGATGTGGTTCAGCGATGTATCAGATGAAGTGATAGGGAAGGTTATAGCGTGCATAATATAAGAAAGTTCTCCTTTTCGATACTACCTATTTGATACTGCATAACAAAGTTGCTGGTTATCGTACCAGCCAATGGGGATGTTGAAACGGTACTAAAGGATTGTTTTTAATTTTGTAAGGGGATAGGAGGTGGGGGGAAAGTCAAGCCATTGTCGGTCAAATCGCAGGTAATCAGCCCCATATCAATGCAGCGCATGATACAAGCGGTGATATTGCCGACCTCTAATATCTTGAATACTTGTTGGAGATGCCCTTTGAATGTGCTTTCGGCAATGTAGAGGGTGGAGGCCAGAACAGCGTAGGTGATATCTGGATTCTGGGCGACGGTCAGTACAATCTCTTTTTGCCGTTGTGTCAGAATGTGGTTGGGCTGGTGTGATTGGGAGACGAGCGCACGGGTAACTTTGGGTGAGAAATAGGAGCCGCCTTGACTGACTTCCTGGAGTGCCTTGGGGATAGTTAAGGAGAAGTTGTCTCCTTTCAGGATGTAGCCCCTGACACCATATTTGATCATATATTGCAGAATTGCAGGACGCAGATATTGGGACAAGATGATAACGGCCGTTTCGGGGTGAGTGGCTTGAAGGGTGAGCAGCGTCGATGGAGCTGAAAAGCGATCTGTTTCTGGATCGGCTGCATGTTGAGGCATACTGAGGTCAAGGAGCAAAATATCTGGCTGGTGTTTGGTGACGAGGGGGATGACATGTTCGCCCGTGGTTCCTTCGGCGACGAGTTCCATATCGTTATGTTTGGACAACAGACTGCGAACAGCTTCATGAATCAGGGGATGATCATCAACAATGACCACACGGATTGAGTTTGATATTGTTTTCATACGTTATTTGGGGGATTGATTAGGGGGTATAAATAGGTCTCTTGCCTGTTAACAAATCGTTTTGATTACAGGCTAAATGAAAGTGACTGCTGGGCAGCCAGAAAGGGGCGTGTATCATGTCAGCCGCAGGGCTGCGGGGGTCAACCATAAAGAAGATGACATCAGCTTTCTGCCGCCATTCCCAACGCATTGATTCCCATAAGAATTGGGCGGCTCGTTTTTGATCTTTGGCAAACCATCCTTTTGTAATGGAGATTGGTTTTAGATGGTTATTGGCAGGAAGTAGCTTGATCACTTTATTCAACCAGCGGACGGCATTGGGAACATGCTGGATGTGCATACTTTTTACCCTGTACTGCTCGATGATAGCTGCTCCAGCCGCTATTTTTCCATTTTTATCAACGACGATGCGGTAATGGCGGTAGGGTGTGTCAAATGGAGATTCCATCAACCAGTTCGTGAGCGTATCGGCGGTATACGGTGTGTATAAATCATGATCGGCATAAAAACTGTCAAGTTGTTCAGCGATTTCAACGTACTCCGCTGGTTTAGGGGAACGCATAACCCATTTCTTTTGTTGTCGCGGTGGGCGCGAGCGCACGGGAACAACGCCGCTGGTCAGTGATCCCGCTAGATGGTTGCTCCATTTTTGAGCTGCTGCTAAGGAGCTGTTATTCCCTTGTTGGATAAAGGCAAGGATGAGGGTATTTGGGTTGGATTGTTGGGCATGCTCAATGCGCCTGCGGGCTAATTCGGATGCAATCCCCTTATTCCGATGC
>CAYSDT010000531.1:0-2381 GCA_964429835.1 uncultured Ardenticatenaceae bacterium
TGGATGAGGCTCATCGTATTGAATGGGACACTTTATATGCAACGGAAGATAAGCGACGCGACTATGGTGAAATACGCATGGTTGGGTATGCTTTCATAGATATTCGCTTATATTGTGTTGTTTATACAGATCGTGGTGATGCACGTCGGGTTATTAGTTTGAGGAAAGCGAATAACAGGGAGAAAAGAAATTATGCACATAACTACTAAATCTGGCCGTAAGCTGTTACTGAATACACCAGAAGAAGAGGCTCAAATCAATGCGGGCATTGCATCTGATCCTGATACATACGAACTGTCAGATGAAGAGTTTAGGCAGTTGCGCCCAGTCGGACACCCTGTTAATGATACGACGAAAGAGCGCATTAATATCCGCTTGTCTCGTAATATAACTGCATACTTTCGTTCTACTGGTCAAGATTGGCAAACACGCATTAACGAAGTGTTGTCTGAATATGTGGCGGCTCAATAGTTCGTCATGCTCTTGAAAATAAAAACGGCCGTCTAAGACGGCCGTTTTTGCTTTAAGCGTTGGGGGGAAACATCCCCCCGTTTTCAGTTGATTGTTGGCTGTTGATTGTTGCCTGTTTTTTTTCACTCCAATCCCCAACCTCAAACCTGTGCTACAATCCCCGCCATGACGATTCGATTATTATCTGACCAATTAGCATCCCAAATTGCGGCCGGCGAGGTTGTAGAACGGCCGTTTTCCGTTGTAAAAGAGCTGCTCGAGAACGCCATCGACGCGGGCGCACGCAAAATCAATGTAGACATCCGCGAAGGCGGCCGTCGTGCCATTCAGGTTGCCGATGACGGGCATGGCATCCCCGCCGACCAGATTGAAACCGCCTTTTTACGCCACGCCACCTCCAAATTACAAGATGCAGATGGATTAAGCGACATTCACACGCTCGGCTTTCGCGGCGAGGCGTTGGCCGCTATTGCGGCGGTCAGCAATCTTACCGTGATCAGCCGCGCCACAGGTGAAACGGCGGGGGGGCGACTGGTGATGGATGGCGGGATCAAGGTGTCACGCGATACCGTTGGCGCACCACAAGGGACGATTATTTCGGTTGAAAATTTGTTCTACAACATGCCCGCCCGCCTTAAATTTCTCAAATCAACAGGCACAGAAAAGCGGCTGATTGATGAGTTTGTGACGCGGTACGCGCTGGCGTACCCTGAGATTCGCTTTCGGTTGACGCATAACGGCCGCGTTACTTTTCAAACCAGTGGCACGGGCTTGGAAGAGGCACTGATCGCCGTCTATGGCGCGGAAACGGCGCGGGATTTACTGCCGCTGGACGAAGAAGATGCGCCCGACGGCAAAGATCGCCCGATCAAGGTGACGGGATATACCGCGCAGCCGAGCCGCAGTTGGAGCAATCGCAGCCGCATGACTTTATTTGTAAACGGCCGTTGGGTGCGCGACAGCAGCCTGACCTACGCCGTGACGCAGGCGTATCACACGCTGTTGCAAGTCGGCCGTTTCCCCATCGCCCTTATTTTCATCACGATGCCCACCGACATGGTGGACGTGAATGTCCATCCCGCCAAAACAGAGGTGCGTTTTCGCAAGCCGAGCAGCGTCTTTGGCGCGGTGCAAAAGACAGTCCGAAGGACACTTGTCGCCGATTCGCCCATTCGTGATACGGGCGGCTGGACGGTGGGCGCAAATATAAACGTCGGCGCACGACCAGATGAACTTTCTGGTTGGGCAGGGAAAATACCACAACATAATCCGCAATCGGGGATGGATTTGGAATGGCGTGGACAGGCGGGGGAATTGCCAACGCCATCAACCGCTAACGAAGAAGGTCAGCAACCTATTCCCAATCTTGGCGGCGAAAAATTGCCGATTATGCGCGTTGTCGGTCAAATCGGGGCGGCGTATATCATCACCGAAGGGCCAGATGGGATGTATTTGCTCGACCAACACGCGGCGCATGAGCGCATTTTGTATGAAAAGTTCATGGCTGAGCGGGATCGGGATGGGATTGCATCGCAACAGTTGATGGTGGGAACGGCCGTTAATCTTTCCCCGCCTCACGCAGATTTATTGAGCGAAAATTTGGAAACACTCAACAAAATCGGCTTTGTTGTGGAGCCATTTGGCCCTAATGCGTTCATGGTGCGGGCTGTTCCCGCTGTTATTTCTAAATTGGATCCGACGCGGGCGATAACGGCCGTTATTGAGGATTTAGAGCAAGGGGACGCGCCGCTGCAAGGCAAAATCGAGGATAAAATCATTTTGCGGGTATGCAAATCGGCGGCGGTGAAGGCGGGGCAGACGCTTTCGCACACGGAAATGGAGGCGATGGTGCAACAGTTGGAATCGTGCCACAGCCCGCACACTTGCCCGCACGGGCGGCCAACGCTGAT
>CAYSDT010000532.1:0-2377 GCA_964429835.1 uncultured Ardenticatenaceae bacterium
AGTTGTCATACCCGCGTAGGCGGGTATCCATATTTCCCAGAGAGGTGGATTCCCGTCTACGCGAGAATGACAATCCAAAGTTTGGGAATTAAATAAATCCTCATTCCTAATGTAGATGGATACGAAGATTTTGGAAGAAAACGGCCGTTTTCAATTGATTGTTGAGAGGTCAGGAAAAGTTCAACTTTTCACCATGATGAATGAGTTTCTGTCGAGAACGAAAGTTAAACTTTTCTAGTTCTATGACAAATTCTTCAACGTCACGGGATCCTGCTCTGGATTGCACTCCCCGCAATGAATTGCTTTGACAACGAGGGCTTTGTATTCACCAGCAGTCGTGCGGTAACTGTGCAGTACATATGGCTTTTCTTGCGCGTGGGTTTTACATACAGCGCGTCCGCAAAATTTGCAGCTCGCATGAGCAGGGCGTTCACAATGCCAACATTCCATAATTTCTCCCGTGAAGAAGGGTTTGGCAACGCCAAACCCCTACAGCAAATGGTAGGGGCATGGCGTTGCCATGCCCAATGATGCTGCAAATCTAATCAATAAACTCCACATCTTTATTCGCAAACAGATCGGCCGCCAAGAGATAGAAAACAGTCGCATACAGTAATAAAACGGCTGGAGCCAATGCTTGCGTCGGCGTAAAATAGCCAGCAGCGATGGCTTCCGTGATGGCGGTGAACGGCCAGAAGACAAGCGTCGTGAACTTGTGCAAAATATCCCCGCCGCTGTCATTAACCCACGCGCCAAAATGATTGACCACGCCAGCCATCGCCCCCATGCCGTTGCCGCTGAGTTTGTAGCCCAGTGTAGTCAACTTTTGCGATAACCATGTGTAGGTGCTGTCACCAGCACCGTTGATGAAGAGCAAAACGGCGATGGCGGTATAGAAGTAAACCCGCGACCAGCCATCTGTCACCAAATCGGAGGCGTGCAAAGCCAAAATGATGGCAAAGATATTGAATGAAATCCAAACGGGGGGGATTTGCATCCATTGGCCGATGCTGGGGCTGGGGCCGTTGTAAAGGGCAAGAACGGCCGTTAATCCCTGCAACACCATCACCACCACAAATGCACTGATGAAAACGGCCGTTAGATATTCAACACGGCTGGGCAAGCGCACCAGCAACGGGTAATTTTCGGCACGGTTGCTCTGGCTGGCGATGGTCAACGTGACCAAGAATGCCATCCCCGCCCCAAAACCGCCAATCATCAAGAAGTAATGGTCAAAATCGGGGCTGCCCTGTGCGGGCGTAAAAAAGACGATCCAGAAAACCAGCGCGGCAATAAGATAAAGCATGCCAGAGAAGGAGTGGATTAAACGGCCGTTAAAATAGCGGCTTAATGTCCACATGCGTTTCATCATCGCACCACCTCCGCATAAATATCGGACAGCGTGCGCGTTTTGTTCTCTACACGAAGAATATCGTACCCATTACGAAGCAACATCATCATAATTTGCCGTCGCAAGGGGAACGCGCCCGCGTCCAGTCGCACCGTATTTCCATGCGTACTGATGTCGGGGTCCATTTGGTGTAAAAATGTGGCAAGAGAAGCTGTGTTTTTATCGGTATGGATGAGAACATGGGCGGCCATTTCCATCGCCGCTTGCATATTGTCTTGATAACGAACACGGCCGTTTTTCAAAATAATCAACCGTGTGCAAACCTGCGTCACCTCATGCAATTGATGGGAACTGACCAAAATCGTCTTACCCGCCGCCTGCAATCGCTTGATACGCATGACAATGTCCGCTTGTCCCGCTAGATCAAGCCCGTTCGATGGCTCATCCAGCAGCAAAAGCGAGGGGTTGCCGATCAACACCTGCGCCAACCCCAATCGCTGCCGCATCCCTTTGGAGCTATCTTTGATCTTTTTATTGGCGACATCGGTCAAACCGACCCACTCAAGGCTTTGCTGCACCGCTTCATTAGCACGCACACGGGGCATATTGCTTAAACCAGCGACGGTTTCCAAATATGCTCTAATTCGTAAATGGTTGGGGAAAATTAACCGCTCTGGTTTGTAGCCAATGGACGGCCACTCGGCGGCGATGGGGCGAATACGGCCGTTATCCAGCTGCACCAATCCAGCGATCAGCTTGAGCAGCGTCGTCTTGCCGGCTCCATTAGGGCCGAGAATGCCAAGAACTTCGCCTTCACGCACACGCAATGAAACGTCGTCTATCGCCTTTAATTTGTAATAACTTTTGCTAACATTTTGTAGCTCTATCACGTTGAGACCTTGTACACACAAATAATAATCGAGCGATAGTTTACCACGTTTCAGCCTCTCAGCATGTGAAACGATCAGCACAAACGGCCGTTAATTCCCCAAATAAAAAGAAACAATCAACAGCCAACAGAAAACA
>CAYSDT010000533.1:0-2372 GCA_964429835.1 uncultured Ardenticatenaceae bacterium
GCTTCTTGCACAAGCCCATCAAACAAGCGTTGCTGGATGGCATCCGTTGCCGCCGTCGCTTCTGGATGCCACTGCACGCCAATCAGCCATGGAATGGTCGTATGTTCCACCGCCTCAATAATGCCATCTGTCGCCGTCGCCGACACCCGCAACGCTGGTGCGAGTCCTTTGATAGCTTGATGGTGACTTGAGTAAACCATCACATCTGTGGCCTGCATCACTTCCGCCAGCAACGATGAACGCTCCACCGCAACCGATTGCGGTCTCCATCCTTCTGGCATTTGGCGATGAATATCTTCAGGGTGAATATCAGCCACATGCTCATGCAGCGTGCCACCTAGCGCAACATTCAGCACCTGCAACCCACGACAAATGAAAAGCGCGGGCATATTTTGCCCGTTGACCAACTGATTGACCAGCGTCAACTCGCTTTTGTCCCGCTCCCTGTCGATGACAGCTACCTCTTTATGTTGCGCGTTGCCTGCATATTCATCAGGATGAATATCACCGCCGCCTGAAATGATGATGCCATCAACCGCCGCCAGCGTAGATTCCCAATCTTCTTCGCTTTCGCCCGGCACCAGCAGCAGCGGAATGCCACCCGCCCGCCGCACAGCTTGAACGTAAGGGGTCGGTAAGACGAAGTAATCGTCGTAATATATATTGGCTAACTGTTTCTCAAAACGGCCGTAAGTGGTAATCGCAATAATCGGTTTCATAAACTACCCTTAATCGCTCCACGCCCGCACAACCAACAATCCAATAACACTGGTGATAATGCCGATATGTAACAGGATGTTGCTGTCTACGAACCAATTACTGCCTGGTCCTGGATAAAATTGCAACACCAAATTGATAATGATCAGCACAACACCGAGCAATGGAACAAGACCAGGCTTTACGCTTAAATAAGTATTGAGTTTTTCAACTAATTCGTTCATACGATCTCCGTATATATTTTAGCCGCCGATTACGCAGATTTTCGCAGATTTTATTTGGTAATCTGCGAAAATCTGCGTAATTTGCGGATCGTAATTTCTTAAATAGGTTACATCTCAACCCGATATGGCTCAAAATAGGGGATTAGTCGTTCTGGTAAACGGCCGTAAACCAAAACCCCCTCCGCCCCATGATCCACCGTGTCCACCTGCCCGCGTTCATGGAACATCGATAACAAATCGCCCCGCTCATACGGCAGATTGACCCGAATCGGCGATAAATAGCGCGTCATCACTGCCTCAATCAGCACCATAAGTTCATCCATCCCTTGCCCCGTCACCGACGAGACGACGACCGATTGTTCGGGTGTGTCCAGCAGGGCGATGGGATCAACGCCATCGGGCAATAAGTCTGCCTTATTGAAGGCAACTATGCGCGGCAACTTGTCCACTTCCAATTCCGCCAGCGTATCTTCGACCGCTTCCATCTGCGCCGCCGCTTGTGGATGGGTCGCATCGACGATGTGCAACAGTACATCGGCTTCAATAATCTCTTCCAATGTCGCTCGAAATGCGGCGATGATTTGCGCGGGTAATTTCTGAATAAAGCCGACCGTATCGGTGAACAATGCTTCCCGTCCGCCGGGCATAATTACCTTGCGCGTGGTGGGATCAAGGGTGGCAAACAGCTTATCGGCCGACAATACGCCTGCATCTGATATTTTATTGAGCAGTGTTGACTTGCCTGCATTCGTGTAGCCAACAATGGCAATCACTTGCAACTCCGTCTGCTGCCGTTTGCGGCGGTGACGGGCGCGGCGGGCGCGAACAACGTCAATCTCCGCTTTCAAAAAGGTGACGCGCTTGCCAATCTCGCGCCGATCCATTTCGATCTGCTTTTCACCCGGCCCGCGCAACCCCACACCGCCAGATGCGCCGCCTGCGCGTCCACCCGCTTGGCGTACAAGATGCGTCCACATGCGCGTCAGGCGCGGAATGCGGTATTCAAGTTGTGCCAGTTCGACCTGTAATTTGCCTTCGCGGGTGTTGGCGTGCAGAGCAAAGATGTCCAAAATCAGGGCGGTGCGGTCGAGTAGTTTGATTTCTTCGCCGAACAGCTTTTCAAGTTCGCGCTGGTGGCGGGGGCTTAGTTCGTCGTCAAAAACGATGACGGTTGCTTCTAATTCGGCCGTCAATATCTTCACTTCTTCAATTTTGCCCGGCCCGATGTAGGTGGATGTATATGGCCGATCTAATCGCTGAATGGCTTCGCCAACGACGTTTAGCCCTGCGGTGTCAGCCAGCATGGCTAACTCTTTCATGCTATCTTCAACGGGGAGTAACGGCCGTTCGCGTTTCAATTCCACGCCAATCAAAAAAGCACGTTCGCGTGGGGATTCTGTTAAATGGATTCTATTGGAAATACTGCCTCCA
>CAYSDT010000534.1:0-2371 GCA_964429835.1 uncultured Ardenticatenaceae bacterium
TTGATCTGGCGGGAGAGGATGGGAGTCGAACCCACCGCCGCTCGCTCAGCGCGACCAGCCACCAGTTTTGAAGACTGGGATGCCCACCGGGACATAACCACTCCCATCCATAAGTTTACATTGTTTTTGAATACCTGACAGGTTTTTGAAACCTGTCAGGTATTCAAAAATAAAGTAGTTCGTGATCGTGGTTCGTAATCGTGATCGTGATCGTTTTTTTGGTTTCCGATCACGAATACGATCACGAATACGGTTAGCAGGGCGATTCCAAAGTCAAATAATGTAGGGGCGGGACGGGCGGACAACAATTTAGCTATGCAGAACGGCAACCACCTCCGCCCGTCTCGCCCTGAATCCGAATTATCATGTACATAAATATGCGGTAGATGGTGTGCAGGGTGAGATGACGCGGAATGAGAGCCTTCTGTTTTGCGGAACGCCTATCCGCGCCATCCCACCCCTACGAAAAATCGCTTAAATTTAGAATTGCTTATGACTTTGGAATCGCCCTGTTACGGTTAGGGATGAGTATGCAATCGCTTTGTGATTACAGTATAATTCTGTCATTATGACAAGCATTGAGATGACATGGAGCAGTACCCCATGAACCGAGATCGGGAATACGAAGCGCGGCTGATTGCGCTAATCAAAAACAGCTTTACTGCCAAAGAGATGCGGCATGAGTTATATGTCCCTCTGTCTATTCCCTATGATGAGGTGACGGGCGACACGCGGTCGGATAAGGCGACGGGATTGGTGCAGATTTGTGGGAGAAACGGCCGTTTGCCCGCATTAGTCACCCTTTGCCAGCGCACCCGTCCCCGCATGGAGTGGCCGCTTCCACCAGCGGCGAAAAAACCAGAGCTAGAGACGAAAGAAAGTGACTCCTTCTCGTTAAACGATGTACCTAACCTTCTTTGGGTGCTGTTGGGCGCGATTGTGATTGTCATTATTTGGGCAGGGTCGGTATGGCTGTTTAACGATGAGCCAACTCCATTACCAACACACACACCAACATCAACGATGACAGCCACCGCCACCGCCACCATCGCCCCGTCCAATACAAGCACACCAACGACGACCGCAACCCCATCCCCCCCGCCAACGACGGCGGCAACGGCAACTGTGACAAGCATACCGACGACAACAAACACACCGACGATGACCGCAACGCCAACGGCGACGGCGACACCATCGCCCACCCCCACCCGCGATCCCCATCACCCCCCCAGCAGCCCCGCGCTGGGCGATTGGTGGATACGACCAACGGACGAAGTGCGCTTGTGGTATGTGCCAGCCGATACCTTCTGGATGGGTTCGCTGTTAGATACGCCCAACGCGAATAAAGATGAGTGGCCGCAGCACGAGGTCAATCTGTCCGCCTATTGGCTGGATGAAACGGAAGTGACGGCAACGCAATTTGCCATCTTCTTGAACGTAACTGGCAATCGGCGTGAGCATGGGGTCGAGTGGATCAATCTGGATCATAGCAGTAGTGCCGTCGCCGAAGATGAGGGCGTGTTTTTTGCCAAGCCAGGCATGGATGATAAGCCCGTCGCGCTGGTGTCGTGGTACGGGGCGAATGCGTATTGCCAATGGGCGGGCGGGCAGTTGCCGACGGAAGCGCAATGGGAGTATGCGGCTCGCGGGCCGCAATTGAGTACATATCCGTGGGGCAGCGGGTCGCCAACGTGTAATTTGGCACAGTTCCGCGTCTGTCCCGATGGGGTGCAGGCGGTGGGCAATAAATCGCCAGCGGGAAACAATTGGCTGGGGGCGATGGATATGGGCGGCAATATATGGGAGTGGACGGCCGATTGGTATGGAGAGTATGAAACGGCCGTTTCTACAAATCCCACTGGCCCATCAATTGGCTCTACCCGCGTGTTGCGCGGCGGCAGTTGGGGCAGCGAATCATGGATGACGCGCACCGCGTATCGTTACTACGCCATCCCGACATACCGCTCCGTTTTTCATGGATTCCGTTGTGTTGTGCCATATTTGCTGCACGGCCATGATGAGTAAACAGAGATAAAGGAAGTAATGTAACATCTCAATAACTTGGGGTAAAGACCTGACAGGTTTCATCAAGACCTCTTGCTTTGCACGAGTATCTTCGAAAAACCTGTCAGGTCTCCCCGAAATATTGAGAAGATACGAAGTAATGTATAATTGATCTTGTGTGTTTGACAAGTATCTATTGGTAATGATTTAGAAGTATTGCAAAATATAAGGAGCTAGAAATGAAGAAACAAATGCGTTGGATTATTATTGGATTGTTGTTATTGAGTTTGTCCTCTATCGCCTGTTCGTTAACGGGTGGAGATGATGGAGAAACGGCCGTTGAATCACTCACCAGTGCCGTCGAAGA
>CAYSDT010000535.1:0-2370 GCA_964429835.1 uncultured Ardenticatenaceae bacterium
TCGTCTGGTTCTCCAGTGGAGACGGTGACGGCGACTTGCCCTTCGGCTTCGGCGGGCAGACGGAAGCTGTACTCCCAGTAGCCGCGCTCGTCTACGTCGATGTGATTATCTGTTGCCAAACGGCCGTTTTCCAATTCACCCTTCACCCGTGCGACCCCATCGCCCGTGTACGCCGTGCCATACAAGTAAACCAGTTGGCCGGGCGCGTAGGTGCGGCCGGGCGGCGGGTTGCCAATCGTCACCCCGTTGGCTTCGTCATCAGTCGGCAGCATCACCGTGATGGGGGCGACGGCTTCACGCCAATCGGCGGTATGCGGCTCGCCAAAATGGGCAACGGCGCACCCTTCCCCTTCCACATTCCACGGCAAGACCAGAAAGCCCTGCCAGTAGCCGCTGCCGTTCAACACAAAGGATTGCTCGGCAACTTGCGTCTGACAATCGTCCATCCAGATGGAAATGGTGATGAGCGAACCCGTCGGGCGATAGACGACACCATCGAAGAAGAAATTATAACTGGCAACGGCCGTTTCGCCGCCAACAGGTCGGTACAATGCCAAATAACGGTCGGCATTGTCCACATCCAACGCCAGCCGCACCGTCTCCCGATCTACAGCCACCACTTCATCCGACAATGGATCAGGGCGGATGGTGGCGTACAGATACGCCACACCGCTAACCTGTTCGGGTACAGCCAATCGCCCTTCCCACCCCAATTCGTTCACTTGCGCAGGGGAAGATGCTAATAAACGGCCGTTTAGTGTCACCAACGACAGTATCACCACCTGACCAGGATGCAGCACCGCCCGCCCGCGCAAAACCACATCCTGCCCCATAATCGCCGTGCCATCCCCTTCAACAAGGGTGATGTTTACGGCGGCGGGCGGCAATGTGGGCGTGGGCAGCGGGGTGTTGATGGGTGTCGGCGGGATGGTGGGTTCGGCGGTGGTTGGGGTTGTGATGGGGGAAACGGCCGTTGCTAATTCGCTTGGCGCAGTCGGAAATGGGGTGGGTAAGGATGGGGTATCGTCACCGCCACAGGCGGCTAACAGCACAATCAATAATCCAAACAATAGGTATTTCACTCGCATGGCGTGGATTATAACCCGTATCGCCACCGATTAAAATGTCGCAAAGCGACCACTTCGTGTACGGGTCTGACATACGAAGCCCGCTAAAAGCGGGCTGGTCGATTGGTTCACGATTATCTTAACGCGCTTTCAGCGCGTTTTTTGTGTCAGTCATCGGTTTTTAACCGATGACGTGCCTGAGCAAAATTGCCTACGATAGAGCGAACGGCTACAATTCGCACGTTTTATGGATATGATAATTGAGTTGATTTCATGGTCTGGGCAGAGCGACGCGGTTTCTTGGTTGCTGAGCGGCATTTTACTTTTGCTGACAGTTGCCGCTACCTTGATTGCGTTACCACAAATTGATGGTGCAACTAATAATCGCTGGCAAGCCATCGCCCCGATTTGGCTGTTAGCCGCAGCCGCCCTGCCCGCCATCTGGGCAGATTCGCCCCGCAGTTTATTGACAGGATGGACGGTATTGGCGGGCGTTTCCCTTCTTGTTTCCCTTTTTATGCAGAAGCGACGCAGAGCGTCTGGTGATGACATTCCACGCAGAGCGTGGAACGAGAGTGTTGGTTGGTTTACGGCCGTTTATGTACTTTTATTTGGCGCGGCGACCATCATTCCTATAGAAACAAGCTGGAAATTGGCCGAATACCCACAGGTGACGGCGTTACTTTTTGCGGCGGCGTTTGTGCTGATTGGCAGTTGGCCTGCCCATCATTGGCTTCGTCAGACAGCGCATAACCCCATCACAACAGCCGCCCCCGCCCTTGCTGGCGGCATGATTTTGGCACGATTGGCAGGAACGGCAGTTCCTTATCCCGCCCTTTTCACGTTATTGGCGGCGATTAGTCTACTTTATGGCGTGTATCGACTGTGGTTGCCTGATGCGGCGGCCAAACGCGGCGGGGTGCTGTTGATTGCGGCGGGAATGTTGGGACAAACGGCCGTTTCAACCTCATCCAACGCCGCTATTTTAGCTGAATTACGCCTGCTCGTTTTGGCCGCTCCCTTGCTGATTATGGCGATGGGACAGCCGCCGACAGGAAAATGGCGCAAATTACCGCCCTTATTGGCGGCGGGCGCATTCGTCGGTGTGCCATTGACGGCGGGGTTTACGGGGCATACGGCACTGTATGCCGCGTGGGTGGCAAATGGCAACATTGTGCTGATCGCCATCACCGCCCTATTGCAAATGATTGTATTGGCGACTTTATTAACGGCCGTTTTGCGCTCATCGGCTTTGCCTTTGCCTTCGACAAGCGATAGCCGCTCAGGCGGCGGCAGAGGCGAC
>CAYSDT010000536.1:0-2367 GCA_964429835.1 uncultured Ardenticatenaceae bacterium
AATATTTCGGGGAGACCTGACAGGTTTTTCAAAGATACTCGTGTAAAACAAGAGGACTGGATGAAACCTGTCAGGTCTTTACCCCAAGTTATTGAGATGTTACTAATTTTTCAGCATAAAATTTGTCATTGGTTAAAAACCGATGCCTGATAGACGAAGCCCGCTGAAAGCGGGCTTCTTGTGCCAGATGCACGGCGAATAAATTCGCAGTTACGGTTGCAAAGTCGGCCTACGCCGACTGAAACCCAGACCGCGTAGGCGGTCTTTGCAATCGTAGGCGCGGTTTCAACCGCCAGCCTATTCTACGACAACATTTTTGTTACAACATCAATCAATGTCGCCATTTCAAATGGTTTTTCTAAGGAGATTGCGTTGTTGGCGGTTAAAAACGTTTGCAGGTCTGGGTTGATGGAATCGCCGGTTGTGAAGATAAAACGGCCGTTATATTCTGGATACGCTTCTGTCGTTTGCCGATAAAGTTCCTGACCGCTCATGTTTGGCATGCGTAAATCGCTGATAACCAAATCATATTTTTCTACATGCAGTTGCGCTAAAGCAGTTTCGCCATCATCGGCACTATCAACGGTATACCCGTTGCGGCGCAAAATGCGCGTGGTAATCATAAGAATGCTGGCTTCATCATCGACAACCAGTATGCGTTCGCCAGAGGCTTCTTTTTTAGGGGAAGAAACGGCCGTTTTCCCCACATCCACACCCTTTTCAGCCTCGCTTTCAATAATTGGCAATTCGACGAAGAACGCCGCGCCCCGTCCTAGCTCGCTTTCCATCCAGATCGTGCCATTATGGTCGGTTATGATGCCATGACAGATCGCCAGCCCTAGCCCCGTCCCTTTTCCGTCTGCTTTGGTTGTGAAGAAGGGGTCGAAAATGCGTGATGCACTCGCTTGTGGAATGCCTGGCCCATTGTCTTGAATAACGATCAGGATTGTTTTTGCCTTCGTAGGTTCGACTCGGCGTGATACTGAGCATTTGGTGATGATCGTTAATTTTCCGCCCTTTCTACTCTCATCCATCGCTTGTAAAGCGTTGTTGATGAGGTTGACAAACACCTGTTGTAACTGGTGTGCGTCGGCAAGGGTGATGGGAACGGCCGTTGAAAAGTCACTTTTCACCACGACATTATGCGTGCGTAGTTCGTAAGCGAGCAAATTTAAGGTGTTTTGCAACACGTCGTTCACCTGCACGGGTGTGCGTTCAGACGGCCGTTGTCGGGCAAAATCCAGTAATCCATGTACAACTCCGCTGGCGCGGCGTGATTGGGTTATTATCTGTTGCAGATCACGACTTACTGATTCATCTACGCCCCGTGCTTCCATCAATTGGGCATATAAAATGATGGATGCCAATGGATTGTTCAGTTCATGGGCAATGCCCGCGATAAGTTCACCGATGGCGGCTAATTTTTCGCTTTGGATTAAGCGTGTCTGTGTCTTTTTTAATGCTTTGAACTGTGTCTGTAAATTTTGATGTAAACGTGCATTTTCAATGGCATTAACGGTCGTTGCGGCCAAAGATTCCGCCAGTCGCAAGTCCGATTCTGTAAATCGGCCAACCTGCTCATCTACAAATTGAAGCGCACCAATAATGGTATCTCTGCTTTGCAGCGGCACAGTTAGTAACGCATGTAACGGGTAATCCCCTTGATTGATGAGTGGTGTGAAGCGTGGATCATTCAATGCGTCGGCGATAACCACGCTTTTATTCTCTTTTAATACCCATCCTAAAATGCTCTTGCCAGCGGGCATCCGCCAATGAGCAGCCTCTTTTTGATACGGTTCTGTAATTTGACGACAGATAAAATCACCGCGCACATCTTCTACAGGGTTTTCTTCTACCATCCACACCAAGCCCGCTGTCACCCCCCAAAGAGCGCGAAGTTCCTCTAACAGTACCTGTAAAATGCGATCTGTATCTAAAAAGGAGACCATCGAATGGCTGACACGATTGATAAAAGAAAGTTCATCATTGCGTTGATTTAATGCGCGTTCCATCTCTTTTCGGGCAGTAATCTCTTCTTTAACAGCCAAATAATGGGTGATGACATTATCATCATCAAAGATGGGGGAAATGGAGGCCGATTCCCAGTAGTAATCCCCATTTTTTTTGCGATTGTAGAACTCTCCGCGCCATTCACCACCGTTTGAAATTGTCTCCCATAATGCTTCATACTCGGCTGAGGGGGTATGCTTTGATTTTAGTATGCGCGGGTTTTGCCCCATCGCTTCATCAACGCTGTAGCCCGTTGTTTTGCAAAATTGTGGATTGACATATTCGATACGGCCGTAAAGATCGGTAATGACGATAGCTGACGGGCTTTGCTCAACCGCTCGTGATAATTGGCGCAAC
>CAYSDT010000537.1:0-2352 GCA_964429835.1 uncultured Ardenticatenaceae bacterium
CAAATAAATGATAGTGCAAGTCAAATAAATGATAGTGCAAGTCAAATAAATGATAGTGCAAGTCAAATAAATGGTTATGCAACGTATTTCAAGGCTTTTTGAGCCTTGCCACATAACATAATCCCCATGAATTCTTCAAAATTGATTGCTACGTTGATGATTGTAATTGGTACAGTGCTGATAGTTGCCTATCTGTTTCTGAATCGACCAGCCCCCATCGCCCCCCCCGCCCCGACGAGTACCCCCGAACCCATCATCCCCACGATGACACCGACGCATGAAGTTGAACCCATCGCCCCATTGCCGACCGTCACCCCGTCGCCCACCGATACGCCAAATGAGGAGACCCCATCGCCCCCGCCGCTGGATTTGGCTCGCGTGGGGGTGTCGGGCAACCATGACCATATCGCCCCCGCATTGGCGGATGGGTTGCTTTTTGGGGCGCATTTAAGCTGGAACACGCAGCCCAATTTGCCTGATGTGGAGGGGGTGCAGTTTTTGCAGATGGTGCGGATGTCGGAGACGGGGATGCGTTCGACGACGTGGGACATAATTGAAGAAACGGCCGTTTCCCACCCCAATTCTGTCTGGATTATCGGCAACGAACCCGACGTTATCTGGCAAGATAACGTGACCGCGCCCGCCTATGCCCATTGGTATCACGAGGCGTACCAGTTCATCAAAGGGCATGACCCGACGGCGCAAATCGCCATCGCGGGCGTGGCCGAGCCGACCCCGCTCCGCTTGGCGTATCTGGATGCCGTTTTAGATGCGTACCAAACCGAATTTGGCGAACCAATGCCGATTGATGTGTGGACGATTCACGCCTTTATTTTGCGTGAGGAAGCGGACAGTTGGGGCGTGGGCGTTCCACCGGGCATGACGGGTGAGTTGGGGCGGTTGTACGAGTTGGAAGACCACGCTGACGTGGCGATTGTGGAAGAATTCATGGTTGATATGCGCCAATGGATGGCGGCGCGGGGGTATGGAGAACGGCCGTTACTCGTGACCGAATTCGGCATTCTCATGCCCGCTGATTACGGCTTTT
The DNA here is from genome assembly GCA_964429835.1 of uncultured Ardenticatenaceae bacterium. Taxonomy (GTDB): domain Bacteria; phylum Chloroflexota; class Anaerolineae; order Promineifilales; family Promineifilaceae; genus S016-13. The sequence continues at coordinate 1,049 of CAYSDT010000537.1, forward strand.
CTGATGAAGTCGTAGACCGCTACATGGGCGAAACGCTGGCTTTGTTCAACAGTCTGCGCGGTGAATATGGGCTGGCAACGGACGACGGCCGTTTGGTTCAACAATACTTCTGGTACATTTTACATGATGGCGATCAATATCCGCGTGGCAATTTGCTTGACCCGACGACTGGGCAATTAACGGCCGTTGGTGAAATGTATGCGAAGCATATCGGAGCAGGGGAGTGAGGGAGATAAGGAGCAGGGGAGCGGGGGGGCAGGGGAGCGTGTCGCCCACGCGCCCCATCCACACTGCGCCCCTGCTGGTGACTGGCGCGGCTGGCAAGACGGGATTAGCCGTGATTCGGGCGTTGGCAAAGCGACAAACGGCCGTTCGCGCTCTCATTCGTCGTGAATCACAACGCGAAAGCGTGATGGCGGCGGGCGCATCGTCGGTTGTGGTGGGGGATATGATGAAAACGGCCGTTTATTACCAAGCCGCCGCCAATTGCCGCGCCATCTATCACATCTGCCCCAACATGCACCCAGACGAAATTGAAAACGGCCGTGTTGCCATCGCCGCCGCCCAAGCCGCCGCCGTGCAACAGTTCGTCTACCACTCCGTCATGCACCCGCACATCGAAGCGATGCCCCACCATTGGCGCAAAATGCGCGTCGAAGAGCTGCTTTTCGCCTCTGGCCTACCCTGTACCATCTTGCAACCCGCCGCCTACATGCAAAATATCAGTGCCAGTTGGCCGCAAATCACGGGCAACGGTATCTACCGCGGCCTCTACCGCGTTCCCTACGCCATCACCGCCCCCTTCACCTTAGTCGATTTGCATGATGTCGCCCAAGCAGCGGCGACGGTGCTGTGCGAAGATGGACACATCGGCGGCATTTACGAATTGGCGGGCGCGGAGCGGCTCACGCCCGCACAAATGGCGGCGGCGATGGAACAGCAATTGTCCCAATCCGTCCGTGCCGAGCAGGTCATCGCCCCGCCAAATACCCCCAAACCGTTACGCCAAATGTTCGATTATTACGACCAGCACGGCTTCGTGGGCGGGGGATGGGTGTTGGCGCACTTATTAAAACGGCCGTCCACCTCTTTTGCCTCATTTTTACGACGACTAAAAAATAATTCATGACCACTGGGCATGGCAACACCATGCCCCTACACGAATAATTTCGACCTCAATCTGCTCAAACTTTTGCCCAACCGCTGGTTTGGCGCAATGTCCGATTTTACCCTGTTAGCCATCCCCTTCTTCGTATTTACAGAAACTTGACATGGTTCAAAAAGCCGAATTTTTGCTTTACAGT
>CAYSDT010000538.1:0-2352 GCA_964429835.1 uncultured Ardenticatenaceae bacterium
TAACCTGTTTTTGGCCGTCGAACCCAAGACGGACGGCTTACGACGGACGTTGGCGTATCTGGATGCCCATCGGGAGCAGGCGGGGATTACTTATTGCTCCACGCGCAAACAGGTGGACAAATTGACGACCGATTTGAAGGCCAACGGCTGGACTGTTCTGCCCTATCACGCGGGGTTGGACGCGGCCACGCGCCAACAGAATCAGCACCGCTTCACTCGTGAGGAATCGGTCGTCATGGTCGCCACCGTCGCTTTTGGGATGGGGATTGACAAGTCGAACGTGCGCTTTGTTTTGCATTACGATTTGCCCAAAAATCTGGAAAGCTACTACCAGCAAATCGGGCGGGCGGGACGGGATGGGCTGCCGTCCGACTGCCTGTTGCTGTTCAGCTACAGCGATGTGTCTACCATCAACTATTTCATCAATCAGAAGGCGCGTGAGCAGCAGGTGGGGGAGCGGGCGCGGCTGGATGCGATGTTGGCTTTTGTGGAAACGGCCGTTTGTCGGCGTACTCCCTTGCTCGGCTATTTTGGCGAAAAATATGAGACGGATGATTGCAAAACCTGCGATAATTGCACCGCTGAAAAGGCGGAACTGAGCGATATTACCGTGCCAGCCCAAAAATTCCTCTCCTGCGTAAAGCGCACGAAGGAGTTTTACGGCGTGAATCATATCATCGACATTTTGCGCGGATCGCGGTCGCAGAAGATCATGCAAAAGGGGCATAATCGGCTGTCCACATACAATATCGGCGGCGAATTTTCCAAGAAAGAGTGGCAACATCTTGCCCGCCAATTTGTGCAACAGGAGTTGCTGGCGCAAGACGCGGAGTATGGCAGTCTCAAGCTGACGGACAAATCGTATGCCGTCTTCAAAGGGGAAAAAGTGATGGGCATATTGCCACAGGATGAGCGCAAGGCCGCCGCCGCACCCGTTTCCATCGCCCACGACCCCGCCCTGTTCAGCCTGCTGCGCGACAAGCGGAGCGCATTGGCGCAAGCGGGCAACGTGCCGCCTTACGTCATCTTTTCTGACCGCTCGCTGGTGGAAATGGCGGCGTATTTCCCGCAATCAGAAGCGATGTTCGGGACAATGTACGGCGTGGGGCAGGCAAAGATAGAGAAGTATACCGATGAATTTTTGCCGATCATCCAGAGCTATTGTGCGGAGAATTCCATCGCTGAAAAGCCAAAAGGTGCGCCCATCGCCCCTGCACGCCGCATTGTGCGGGGCGTAGGCGGGCGGGCGGAGGAGGTGCTGGCGGCGTATAACGACGGCCATTCCATCGCCGACATCGCGGCCGATTTGGGGATTAAGGCGGGGACGGTGTTGGGGCATTTGTGGAAGGGTGTGCAGGCGGGACGGCCGTTAGATGCGGAGCGCATTTTGGCCGCGTCCACGCTGTCGCCCGATGTGCAGCAGGTTGTTTTAGCGGCTTTTGCGGAGTATGGCACAACCCGTTTGCGCCCAATCTTTGACGCTTTAGGCGAAACAGTTGGATGGGATGATCTGAAAATTTTGCGATTATATTTTGTTATTCGGCAAGCCAAAATAAAGGCACAATCTGATCAACCTTTATCGGAAACCCAACAAATAATTTTGGCTTGTGTACAAATAATTCAAGGAGAGTTGCCGCGCAGTAGTATTGCTAAATTACTTGCTGGCTCACAATCGCAACACATCGTAAATTATATTAAGCACCCTGATTATGGACGTTTCTTTGACCTATCTCGGCATATTATATTGGAAGATATAGATATACTTGTCGCTAGAGAGTATTTGGTTCAGGATGAAGAGGGGAAAATATCTGTATCACAAGAAACAAATCAGGTAATAAATCCCGTTCAAAATTTAGCGCAACGTATCGTACGGTTAGGCGAATCAAATGACCAAACACATACAGCGGAATTGATTACGGCACTTGAACATGACAATGGAAATGTACGTCGGATGGCGGCATCTGCTTTAGGGAAACTTCGAGATACGCAGGCAGTCCCAGCTTTGTTAACTTTATTAGAAAATGAGGAAAAACCTCAAGTACGGCAATATGCTGTTAAGGCATTGGGGAAAATTCGGGATAAACGAGCTTTTTTAGTATTGCAGCAAATTGCCCAAGATGAGAATGAGCGTGATTACACCCGCGAGTCTGCTGATACAGCTTTACGGATGTTAAAATATGACGCTAAATAAAAGGTATTCCGCCCGATTGCACTCGCCCGTATCCGCATTAGCGGGCGAGGCGATGGGGGTATTGAGGTGGAAAAACGGCCGTTTGTCTCGTCTGTGCCTGTTATAGGGGAATGAATGTAAAACGGCCGTTTGCGGATTATGCTTGGGTTGCCCCTGCGATG
>CAYSDT010000539.1:0-2344 GCA_964429835.1 uncultured Ardenticatenaceae bacterium
CCACGCCTACATTAATTCCACCAACAGCAACGACAATCCCTTAGACAAAAAATGTCCGCAGATTACGCAGATTTATTAGAATAATCTGCGAAAATCGGCGTAATCTGCGGATCAACTCATACTTTCGATATTATCTATTACCAAAAACCATATGATTACACCAGAACAAATCCAAGAATTACCCATTTTTCACCGTGAAACCATCCCCGAAAATTACCGCGATGTAATGGGGCATATGAATATCCGCTGGTATATGGCACTATTCGACGAAGCCGCGTGGGGGCTTTTTGCCTCATTCGGCATTGACGTGTCGTACTGCAAAGCGACAAAATCGGGGGCGTTTGCGCTCAAACAGTTCATCACCTACCTAGCCGAAGTGCATATCGGCGAGACGGTCGCGGTGCATACGCGCATACTCGGTTTTTCGGCCAAACGGGTGCATTTCATGCACTTCATGGTCAACGAAACAACTGGCAAACTGGCGGCCACGATGGAAGTTCTGAGCGCACATGCCGATCTTACCGCTCGCCGCACGTCCCCAATTCCACCGCCCATCGTTGCCGAATTAGAGTCAATTTTGCAAAAAAATGCGGCATTGACGTGGGACGCGCCGCTTTGTGGTGTGATTAGCGAGTAGCGAGTGGCAAGTGGCAAGTAACGTGACTTATAAACTTGCCCACCTGCCACTTGCTCGCTTAAAAAGGAGATTTTATGACGATTAACGAAAATGATGGCTTGTATGAAACGGCCGTTACCCAAATACTCAATCAGCACACCACCGTGCGCTCATTCACAGACAAAACCGTGCCAGATGAGATGTTGCACGCCGCCCTAAATGCGGCGCGACGCTCGCCGACCAGCAGCAATATGCAGACGTACAGCATCATCGTGGTGCGAAACGCGGAAATGAAGAAAAAGTTGGCGGTGTTGGCTGGCAATCAAAAGCATGTCGAGCAGTGCGACGTATTCGTCGGCTTTTTGGCGGACATCAGCCGATTAGCCACTGTCGGCGGGATGCACGATCTGCCATTGCATAAATCATTGGAAACAACGGTGATAGCGACGGTGGATGCGGCGTTGGTGGGTATGTCTGTACAAACGGCCGTTGAATCCTTCGGTTTAGGGGCGGTGATGGTTGGCGGCATGAGAAATCAACCGCAAGCGGTGGCCGATTTACTCGGCTTCCCCGCTGGTGTGTACATGGTGTTTGGCATGAGCATCGGCTGGCCGTCCAAGTCCGCGCCAGCCAACTTAAAACCGCGCTTACCAGAAGCGTTAATCATCCATCACGAACAGTACGACCAGAGCGATCCCCGTCCCCTTATTGAGCAATATAACGCTGAATTAGCCAACTTTTACGGCCAAAACCGCAATCAACATGCCGCCGCCTGGAGCGACCCCATCGCCAAACGGCTCAACGCGCCCAGCCGCCCCGACCTGCGCCAAACATTGGAAGGGATGGGTTTTCGGTTTGATTAAATTGGGAGCGCAGGCTTCCAGCCTGCACATGACGGGCAGATGCCCGCGCTCCATAAACGACAAAACGCGAATCATAACAAATATGATTCGCGTTTTAGAAGCGTATAACAGGACTCTACTGAAAAAAGGTGTTGAAACCCAAAAGTTCAACTTTTTGTCTCGACAGGATTTATGCCTTATTGGGTAAAAGTTGAACTTTTTTCAGTGGCCTCATAACAGGGTAACAAAATCAGGTGATCGTGTATTTCGGATTCGACTGCTTTTTACGTTTACGTCCAGGTTTCCGCTTTGTCTGCTGTTGCAACGCCCGCGTCTCTTCAATAAGTCGCTGACGTTCCATTTCTAACCGAGATAAAATCTCTGCGTTTCGTTGTTTTTGTTCCTCTGTTAATTTTACTTTACGTTTTGCCATGCGCTACTCTCCTAGTTACTGTGCGTAGTTCGTGTTTTCTGCCATTAGATGGGCATCGCTCCCTATTATACCTCATTTTTCATACTTTCTTGGGGGAAATATGGGCTATTTTTAGGGCGATTGCATGTAATATCTGTAACATCTCAATAAATCGTGGTAAAGACCTGACAGGTTTCAGTAACGCTCTCGTTTTACACGAGTATCGTGAAAAAACCTGTCAGGTCTCCCCCGAAATTTTGAGAAGATACTAATATCTCAATAACTTGAGGCAAATTGTGAGAATAAGGGAAAGACTCAACTGAGAACAGGTGTTTAAGCCAAAAAGTTCAACTTTGCGTCTCGACAGGATTTATACCTTGATGGGCAAAAGTCGAACTTTTTTCAGTGGATTATGGAAAAAACGTATCTTCTCAATATTTCGGGGAGACCTGACAGGTTTTTCAAAGATACTCG
>CAYSDT010000540.1:0-2339 GCA_964429835.1 uncultured Ardenticatenaceae bacterium
AAATGAACGATCCCGCCTTGTTGCGATTATGCCCTTCGTCGCCCATGTGCAGCGATTCCGCCAACAGGGCGCGGATGTCGATGCCGTCGCTGAGTGCCAGCGCGTCGGCCAAAACAGGCCCCATCGTGTCGTTCATCCAGTGCAATTTTGCCAACACCTCTTCGCTGTACGCGCCATAACGCAACACTTTGCCGTACCCCTCGTTCAAATTCGAGTAGGCGACGTTGCCGTGCGTCACATTTTCCAACACATACACCATCTGCGAAGCGGAAATGACCCCCGCCATCGGCCCCACGCTGTCATGTTCATGGCACGGCTCAAGGGCGATGGTGCCGCTGGTGACAAGTTGTTCAGCTTCGTCCCAATCGGTCGCTTTGCCTTCATAAATCAACGCGCCAACAATCGCGCCGCGCATCGGCCCAGATGCCCGTTCCCATGTGATGGGCGGCCCCGCGTGCAACAGTAAGTCATCTCTCATGCCCGGAATCACATCACCCGCACGGGCGACGGTTTTCAATATCGGACGCGCAGCCATCATGCGTGAAACGGCCGTTTTGTTTGCATCATCTATATTTATCATCGGTCTCCTTCTTAATCATGCAGGGGAGCGGGGGAGCAGGGGGGCAGGGGAGAAATTCACCTCATCTCCCCTGCTCCCCCGCTCCTCATCTCCCCCGCTATTTCGTTTTCATCATCGCCAGCAACGCCGCCAACTTCGCATTGCCGCCCGCAGGTGGCCGCCAATCGACATGAACGGCCGTTCCACCCTGTGCGCGAATGCTTTCGGCAAACGACTCCAGACCGATATTAACGGCCGTTACCCCATCCCCGCCCAACGCCGCCAATTCAACCGCGGGGGCGATGGGAGCAGGTACACGATTGTACACATAATCGAGGGCTTCATTGACGTTGGGGAACACATGCGCCCCAGCCGCCACCAGCCGCTCAATCTGCCCATCCAGCCCTTGCGGATCATCTTCCGTGCCGACGACAATGGCGACGACGCGCTTGCCCGCCCGTTTCGCGTTGGCGATGGCTGGCGCAAGTTCCGCCGCTGGGTCGGGATGTGAACCTTCGCCCAACACGACATCCAGCACGATCATATCCACGTCCTCATCGGCCGCTTCCTGTTGCAAACGGCGCAAGCGCAAATCATTATCCATCATCGGATGCAATCGCCCTTGCGTGAAATAATCTTCGCCCATGTCCACAATCGTGTGGGCAATGCTGATGGCGGGATCGGCCAATGTTTGTGCGGGATCAGCCGACAAATTGCTGTAAACGGGGGTCAAGATGGATTGTAGGCCGAGCAACATCTCATAGGCGAGTGTGCCGCCTGAGAAAAGGCCGCGCACATAACCGCGTAACGGCCGTCTTTCTTCCACAAATCCCATCTCCCCTTCACGGCACATCACGACGGCGCGTTCGGCCGCGTCGGTCAGGTTATTGCTGAACAGCAGATTGCCCAATAGGCGGCCGGGCGGGGCGTAGCCAATAAAATTAACGACGACGGGTTTGCCCGCGTGTTGCGCCGCTTGCAGTAATTTGGTAGCAACAGTGGCCGATGGTGGTTTGGAAATCAGGACGATTACGCCTGTTTCATCATCCTGCGCCAGCGCATTTAACGCTTGCATGGCAGTGATGCCGCCAATCGCTTCCTTCAAATCGCGTCCGCCGGTGCCAATCGCTTGCGACACGCCGCCGCCCAGATTATGCACCTCAACCGCGACCGCTTGCAGCCCCGTTCCCGACGCGGCAATAATGCCAATATGTCCGCGCCGCACCCGATTGGCAAATCCCAACCCGATGCCGTTGATAACGGCCGTTCCGCAATCTGGCCCCATCATCAGCCGCCCTTTTTCTTGCGCCAACTGCTTCAAGCTCAACTCATCAGCGATGGATACGTTGTCACTGTAGAGGAAAACGTGTTTGTCAGCGTTCAGTGCGTCGCGGGCGACGGCGGCGGCGTAACGGCCGGGCGTGGAAATCAGCACCCATTCCGCGTCGGGCTGTGCCTTCAAGGCTGAATCGAGGCTTTTGGGGGCGAAATCGGCACTGGCAGTGCCGCGCCGCTTGCGGAGAAGGTCGTCTACTTGGGAAATTGCGTCGGAAACGGCCGTTTCATCCGCCCCTTTCACCACAATCAACAGATCATCGGGGCTGGGGGTTAAGCCATCGGGCAACAGCCCCGTGGCCGCCAGCAGATCTAAATTTGCCTCAGTTGCCATCACCACCCCCGCGTCATCAATGGCGGGCAGGGCGGCAAGGGCGGATTGTAATTGCATTAAAATGACGGAATCGTAATACGCTCCGGCACGGATTTCGTGTTGTGTAATCAT
>CAYSDT010000541.1:0-2337 GCA_964429835.1 uncultured Ardenticatenaceae bacterium
TCGGCCCATTCCAGATGACCAGTTTCGCGCCATCCAGCACCTGCGCGAACAGGGCAAGTGTCTTGGGGCCGATGTCCAGAGCCATCTGGTCGGCGGGTATGTGTTGGACAGAAACGGCAGTTGCCGTTGCATCCGCCTTGAATTCAGGGGCGACGATGACATCAACGGGCAAAATCAGACGGTCGGCGGCGCGGTCAAGAAGCCGTTTTGCCTCTGCCAGCGCGTCCGCTTCCACCAGCGATTTGCCCAACTCGTACCCCATCGCCCGTAAAAAGGTGTTTGCCATCCCGCCACCGATGAGAATTTTGTCGGCAACGCCGAGCAGATTATCGATCAGTTTGATTTTGTCGGAGATTTTCGCGCCGCCCATGATGGCGATGTACGGGTGGGCTGGATTGGAAACGGCCGTTCCCAACGCCTCCAACTCTTTGCCCATCAAAAAGCCCGCTACCGCCGCGCCATCCATCGCCCGTGCCACCCCTTCCGTGCTGGCGTGGGCGCGATGGGCTGTCCCGAATGCGTCGTTGACGTATACGTCGGCCAATGCCGCTAATTTGGCCGACAACGCGGGATCGTTCTTCTTTTCGCCCGCTTCAAAGCGCGTGTTTTCCAACAACATCACCTCGCCCGCCTGTAAATTGGCGGCGGCGGCAGTCACGCTGTCGCCCACCACTTCGTCCATCTTCTGCACGGGGCGATGGATCAATTCGCTCAACCGATCCGCAACGGGATCGAGTGCAAATTGGGTGTCGGCTGGGGATTTCGGCCGTCCCAGATGGGTGCATAAAATGAGAGCCGCCCCGTTGTCGAGCAGGTAATTGATGGTGGGCAGGGCGGCTTGAATACGGCCGTCATCACTAACAACACCATCCTTTAAGGGGACATTAAAATCAACGCGCACAAGCACTTTTTTGCCTTGTACGTCTACGTCACGGATTGTTTTTTTGTTCATAATTTCCTTTTTTGTTGAGCAGGGGAGCGGGGGCGACGGGGAGCAGGGGAGATTGTGTAATCTCCCCTGCCCCTCATCTCCCCTGCTCTCAATCTCCAATCTCTTCTTTCATATATTCGGCCAACGCTTCCTGCCATGACCGTAAAGTAATACCAATCGCTGCGCCAGCGATGTTGTGCAGTGCGCCGTAGGGGGGCGGGGTAGACGGCCGTTTGAATTCCGAACTCAAAATGGGGGTGTTGACCGCCTCATCCAGCCCCGCGAGGCGCAGGATTTCGTTGGCAAAGCCCCAGCGCGAGCAGGAGCCGCTGTTGGTGAAATGATAAATGCCATACTGCCCCGTTTCCACCAATTGGGCGATGGCTTCAGCTAAATCCTTCGCATAGGTCGGGTTGCCAATCTCGTCGGTGACGACGCGCACCTGCCCCGTTTGACTGGCGCGGTTGAGGATGGCGTGGACAAAGTTTTTGCCGCCGGGCGCGAACAGCCACGCCAACCGCACGATGTAAAAGTTGCCCAGAATGTTTTGCACATGCTGTTCAGCCGCCGCTTTTGAACGGCCGTAAGCGTTGATCGGGTTGCGCGGCATCCACTCTTCGTAGCCGTCGGGGTTGTCACCGCTGAACACTTCGTTGGTGGAAATATGGCATAGCTCTACATTATATTTGCGGCACGCCAAGGCGATATTCTGCGTCCCCAGTCCATTCACCTTGTACGCCAGTTGCGGATCGCGGGCGCAGCCGTCTACATTTGTGTAGGCGGCGGTGTTGATGATGAGGGAGGGGTTGTGGTGAGAAACGGCCGTTTCTACCGCCGCCCTGTCCGTAATATCCAATTCTGGTAAATCCAGAAGGGTGAGTTGGTGCTGTGCCAGTGCGCTTTGCAACGCCGTGCCAAGCTGCCCCATAGCACCGATAATCATAATTTTCATATATTTGTTCCTGTTTATGGGATAATGCTTTGTTAGCAAAATCATGCCCCCATTATAGCAAATTTAGGCAAAATAGCGGGTAATATCTTGCGTCATCGGTTGAAAACCGATGCCTGATACACAAAACGCGCTGAAAGCGCGTTCATGTTAGCCCGCTTTCAGCGGGCTTTTTATATCAGCCACAGATTTCAATCTGTGGCTTACTGTGGCTTACCGCCATTATCCCACATCCAGTAGTTGGCGAATTTCGTACAGGGTTTGGTTGTTGTCAGTAAGTGATTGCACGCTGGACTGGATTTATTGGGATAAACGGCCGTTAAAAGTTGCACTCGTTCTCAGGAGGGATAGAATCCCCGTAGACGCTTGATTGCTCGTCACGGTCAGGCGTTTAGGCCGTTATTTGTGTCTTAGCAGCACGTTTAACGGCCGTTCTTTCCCATTATTACTATAAAAT
>CAYSDT010000542.1:0-2334 GCA_964429835.1 uncultured Ardenticatenaceae bacterium
CATTTGCAGGTTTATAAATGGGGGATGGACGGAAACGACGGCAAGAGGGGGATGCGGTACACTACCGTATAATTATGGGCAACCACAAGGGTGCGCCCTTACCAAAAATAAAGGAGATCATTATGAAAAAGAAAATCATTCAAACCGACAACGCCCCCGCCGCTGTCGGCCCGTATTCCCAAGCTGTGCGCGTTGGCAAATTGATCTACACCGCTGGACAAATTCCGCTGAATCCTGTCGATGGCACGATTGTGACGGCTGATGAAAACCCAACGGCCGTTCAGACGGAGCAGGTATTGAAAAATTTAACGGCCGTTGTTGAGGCTGCTGGCAGCAATTTGAAAAATGTCGTTAAAGTAACCGTCTTCCTGCAAGACATGGGCGACTTTGCCGAGATGAATGAAGTATACGCCCGTTATTTCCCCAAGAACCCACCAGCGCGGTCGGCCGTTGAAGTGGCCGCATTGCCGCTCGGCGTGCGTGTTGAGATGGAAGCGGTGGCGTTGCGCCGCAAGAAGTAAGATTTGGATTTAGTTAGCTGGCAGTTGAAACCGCGCTTACTCATCGCAAAGTTGGCGTAAGCGCGATTTCAATTGCCAGCTTCGTGACTAATCCAACTCTAACATTTCATCCAGTTCATTTGTGTCAGGAATACGATTGCTAACACCATATATATCAACCGTTTCTGGTGCTGGCAGCGGCTCATGGTCAGCGTCAACATGCCCAATACGGAAGCCAAGCGCGGCGTAGGCGAATGACAACAGCACATTGACAAGATTGAAATAAGCGTAAGGAAGATACGCAAATGTCGCAATGCCAAGTGAAGCCGACATATACGCCCCGCAGCTATTCCACGGCACAAGCGGCGATGTAATCGTGCCTGTGTCTTCAATTTCGCGCGATAATGTCTCTGGCGAAATGCCGCGCTCTTCATATTTTTCACGATACATACGGCCGGGCAGTACAATCGCCATATATTGATCGCCAGTAATGAGGTTCATGCCGATGGATGTCAGCCCCGTTGCCCCGACTAACTTTCTGTCTGATTTGGCTGCATTCATCACAGGTTGCAACAGTCGCCCAAGCAAGCCCGCGTATTCCATCACACCGCCAAACGCCATCGCCGCGATGATGAGCCAAATAGTGCTTAACATACTGGACATGCCGCCGCGTGAAAAGAGGTCGTCCATCCCCGCGTACCCTGTTTCAATCGTGAATCCAGTCGCTATTGCCGACCACACCCCCTTAATCATTGCTACTGGTGTGCTGAGTGAGGGGTCACCAGCAAATGCAATAACGAGGTCTGGCTGCAAGATAACGGCCGTTAATCCCCCCGTCAACGCCCCTATCATAATTGTTGGGAACGCGGGAACTTTCATAAAGGACATAATTAGCACAATCAGCAACGGAATAAGCGTCAAAAAGCCTACAGTGTAGGAACTTTCGATAATTTCCAGCACTTCGGTCAAGTCAAGCGGCGCATGTACCTCTTGACGCATCCCAATCACAGTAAAAATGATGAGGGCGATGATTGCAGAGGGAACGGCCGTCCACATCATCGCCTTAATATGGGTGTACAAATCTGTCCCCGCCACTGCTGGGGCTAAATTTGTCGTTTCTGAAAGCGGCGACATTTTATCACCAAAATACGCACCAGAAATGACTGCACCAGCCGCGATATTAGGGTCAACACCTAACGCAGATGCAATACCGACCAAGCCCACGCCTATCGTGCCGACTACCGTCCACGCACTGCCGATACTTAACGCCAACAGCCCCGTAATCAACAGTGTGGCGACATAATACCAAGTGGGGTTCAAGAATTGAATGCCAAGATGTACCAGCGTGGCAATTGTGCCAGACATCATCCATGCACCAACCAAACCACCGACGGCCAGCAAAATGAAAATCGCCCCCATCGCTGTAGAAACGCCTTCAACGCCCGCATGTCCCATATCTTCCCAGCGATGGCCGTTTTTCATCCCGACCAATCCTGCGATCAGCATGGAAAGCATCAACGCCACCTGTGTCGGGCCGCCTGTCGAACTGTCTCCGTATATAATAATCGCGCCACCCAACAGCACAATCAGGGAAACGATGGGGATCAGCGCGTCCACCATGCTTGGTGGCTTGATTACTCTTACTTTTTCTGTGGGTTCACTCATGGGGATGTTGTCCTTTTTGCAAAACGGCCGTTTTGCAAACAAATCAACCAAAATACAAATATGTCATTCCGAATCCCCGTAGGGGTGAGGAATCCAGCTTTGGGAGGAATGACAGTAGGGGCGGTTCGCGAACCGCCCCTACCACATCCTAAATCGGATCACGCAACAC
>CAYSDT010000543.1:0-2327 GCA_964429835.1 uncultured Ardenticatenaceae bacterium
AGCAGTTGTACGGCATTGAAATCAACGTCTACGCGCATGAACTGGCGCAAATTACCGCGTGGATTGGCTACTTGCAATGGCGCAATGAAAACGGTTTCGGCGAGATGGACGACCCCGTGTTACGCCCCCTGCACAACATCAAAAACATGGATGCCATCCTTGCCTACGATGCCGATGGCAACCCCGCTGAACCAGAATGGCCTCTTGCTGATATCATTGTCGGTAATCCACCATTTCTGGGAAGTAGAAAAATTCGAGGAGAACTTGGTGACAGCTATACAGATAAAGTTTTGGCGTTATACAGTGAACGGCTGCCAGGTCAGTCTGATCTAGTTTGTTATTGGTTTGAAAGAGCGCAAATAGAGCTAAAAAATGGGCGAGCCAAGCGCGTCGGCCTTTTAGCTACTAATTCAATTCGTGGTGGAGCAAACCAAGCCGTTTTGCGTCGCATTAAGCAGAATGGCGATATTTTTATGGCTTGGAGTGACCGCAAATGGGTTCAAGAAGGTGCAGATGTTCGTGTTTCCATGATTGGGTTTGACAATGGAATAGAACTTAACAAGATGTTTAATGGAAGCATTGTTCAAAACATAAATTCAGATTTAACAGTGCAAATCAATTTAATAGAAGCTGTTAGACTTGATGAAAATAAAAAAATCGCATTTCAAGGTACATCTAAAGTTGGCTCTTTTGATATAACATTTGCAGAAGCACAGGCGATGATTGCGAAGTCTAAGAACAATCCCAATAAGCGTGATAATGATGATGTTGTCCGTCCTTGGGTTAATGGACATGATATTCTTAGGCGGGCACGGAATGTATGGGTTATTGATTTTGGGACAAATACAACGCTTGAGGAAGCGCAAGCGTATATTGCTCCATTCACATACGTTGATCAAGTAATTAAACCAAAGCGGTTGAAATCTAAAGAAAGAAGGCAAAGAATGTATTGGTGGCTATTTAGAAGAACTGCACCAGCTATGCGCGAAGCTACCATTAAATTAAATCGTTACATAGCTACTGTTTCAGTATCTAAGCATCGTGTTTTTGTATGGTTAGATAAAAAAGTAATTCCAGATCATGCGCTTTATGTATTTGCCCGTGAAGATGACTATTTCTTTGGTGTTTTACATTCACGGCTACATGAAATGTGGTCATTACGGTTGGGAACATCGTTGGAAGATCGTCCGCGCTATACGCCTACGACTACATTTGAAACGTATCCGCTCCCATGGTCGCCGGGGCAAAAGCCAACTGAAGCGGATGATGAACGGGTCGCTGCCATTGCAGAATGGGCGCGGGAATTGGTGGAATGGCGGCAAGCGTGGCTCAATCCGCCACGCAATGGCATGAACGGCGGTAATGGCGGCATCGACACGGCCTACGAAAAAATGCTGAAAAAGCGCACCCTGACCAATTTGTACAACGGGCTGGTTTATCACCGCGAAACGAGACCTGACAGGTTCGGAACGGCCTCTGGTCGCCAACCTGTCAGGTCTGCGGTGTTCGATCAAGCTGCTTTTGACAAAACAACCCGCAAAGCGGTCACCATCGCCGAAATTGAAGAGTTGGATGACATCCACGTCGGGCTGGACAACGCCGTACTGGATGCTTACGGCTGGTCGCACACCCTCACCGATGAGCAAATTCTGGAACACCTGCTGGCACTAAATCTGGAACGAGCGGCAACGCAGTAACAGTAGGGGCGGGATGGCGCAATACAGCGGCGCGGATAGGTCTCGCCCAAAACAGACGGTATCCATCCCGCGCCTTCTCGCCCTGTACATTATCCATCGCATATTTATGTACGCGGTGATTGGAATTCAGGGCGAGAAGGGCGGGAATTGAGACATTTCTTCATGGGGAAGACCTTTCCCGCCCATCCCGCCCCTACGCCCTTCCATTCCTTTTTTGACAGACCCTTCAAACTTGTCTATATTTCCCCACACGAATAGAATAAATAGAACAAATTTTCCATTTTACCCAATCAGGTGAATTAAGTGCGACGCACTTGCGAAGTGCGTCGCACTTAATTCACCTGATTGGGTACAAAACCACTATGAATCTACTAGATCAAGGCAACGTCAAACAGATAGACATCAACACCGAAATGCGCGAATCGTACCTCAGCTACGCGATGAGCGTCATCGTCTCCCGCGCCCTGCCTGATGCACGCGACGGCCTCAAACCCGTCCATCGGCGTATTCTTTACGCGATGCACGAAATGCACCTGCGCCCCAACACCTCCTACAAAAAATCCGCCCGCGTCGTTGGTGAAGTGCTGGGTAAATATCACCCGCACGGCGACCAATCCGTTTATGACGCGA
>CAYSDT010000544.1:0-2322 GCA_964429835.1 uncultured Ardenticatenaceae bacterium
AAAAGTGCGTTTGAATGTACCGCGCCGCTTTGCTGATTGGCAATTCACGGCTGGAATTGCCTGTGCGGATGTAGAATGATTCCTTGCCTTTGTGGGTGAGGTAAACGGGCAATGAAGACGGCCGCATCGTTAAAACACAAATCGCCAACCCGTCAAAGATGGGGAACTGTGCATCCATAAATTGCCGATTTTCCATGCCGATCATCGTGGCGAACGTGTTGTTGAGCATATTTTCGTAGCCATCCAAATCTTTTCGACGTGAACCAGTCAAATCTTTCTCCAAACCGAGCGATTTCCCATCATCATCTACGCCAATAACCAATATCCCGCCGCCTGAATTCATAAAGGCGGCGATGTTTTTCATTGTGGGCAAGTGCAACTCTTTATTGAGCTTGTTTTGACGGTAATCCCACTGAAAACTGGATTTAAATTCCACATATTGCGTTTCGCCAGCGGCGATCAGCGCGGGCAGCGGCTGTTCCAATTGGGGGATGGCTGACGCGGCGGGGATGATCATCGCTTCGATTTGGGCGGCTACGCGGCTGGGGTCGGGGATGTTGTGAATAACGGCCGTTTGTTCCCCCATCTGTTCATATTTCAAATACAAACTGCCATACCCCAACTTCCTGCCCAGCCAGCTTTGTTTTTGCTGAATGGCAGTGATGGCTGGCGTGGGAGCCAATCGCCTGTCGCCAAACAAATTGGCGCGTATATGCACGATTTCCTGCGTATTTATCTGATAAACGGGCAAATACCACGCCGCAAAGGCGATGGTGATGATAATTACCTGCATCGACGTGACTACAATTGCTAAAAGGATGGAAAAGGAGATCGTCCGTGCCATCATAAATTGCGCGTAAAAATCCTCTGCTTTGAGCAAAAACACAAGCAACAGGGGGGCGATGGCAAATATAAATTCGATGATAACCAGCAGTTTTAAGAAAACGGCTGGACTTTTTTGTACAGTGATTTCGGTCATAAAAATTTTATGTCCGCAGTTTACGCAGATTTACGCAGATTTTTTTATATATTTTTAATCTGCGTAAATCTGCGTAAATCTGCGGATTATTTTTCAAATGGGGAGGTGGATGGTGAACGTGCTGCCTTTGTCCAAAACGGCCGTTACTCCAATCCGCCCCCCGTGTGCTTCAACAATGCTTTGGGCGATGGTCAACCCCACGCCCAACCCTTGCGGGAAACGCCGTTCGTGGTGACTGCGATAAAACGGCTCGAAAATCTGATGCAGCTCATCATCGGCGATGCCCGCCCCCGTATCTTTGATGGCGATTCGTACCTCGCCTGTGGGCGAAACGTCCACGTCAACTTCGGCGGTGACGGTTATTGTACCGTCAGGGCTGTATTTGATCGCATTACTGAGCAAATTGCCGACCACTTGCCCCATCCGATTAGGGTCAATCTGCAAAATCGGCAGATTATCAGGAATATCAGTCGCCCATCCCAGCCCCTTTTCTTGCGCCAATGCCCGCCATGGCAGGAGCAGGGAAGGCAGCCAACTGTTGAGAGAAACGGCCGTTTTCACCAAAACCATCCCCCCCTCCGCCTGCCCGTGCAGATGGGTCAAATCATCCAACAACGGCTCCATCTGCTCGATGGCTCCGATAATGCCCGCCGCCATCTCCTTGCGAATGGCGGGGTCATCCCCCATCGGCTGGGCGATGACATCGGTGGCCGAGCGGATTGCGCCCAGTGGCCGCCCCAACTCATGCACGATATTGGCAAACGAGCGGCGGCGCGACGCTTCCAGCCGTCCCAATCGCTCGGCCAACTGATTGACGGCGCGGATGAGCGTGCGCGTTTCCCGTGCGCCCGTCTCGCGCAACGGCTCCACATCTTCACCATTGGCGATGTGAACGACGGCATCGGCCGCGTTCGCCAGCGGGCGCGATAAGCGATGGGCTAAATAAAAGCCGAGCAATCCGGCAATCAGCAGTTCGGTTGCCAACATGCCCAACTCCAGCCAGCGCAATTTTGCAAATTGGGCGGCCACATCGTCCAGCGAATGGGTGACGGCGACGATGCCGATCAATTGCTCGTTCACATCGACGACGGGGATGAGCGTTTCCACGCTTGACTGGGTGATGTGATACGAAACGAGAACGCTGGGCTGACCAGAAACGGCCGTTTGTAATCCTTCAAACTGCCCGCCATCGCCCGCTAACAGCGTGCCATCAGGGGCGAGGAGGTGTAAACGGCCGTTTATATGTACACTAACCCGATCCACATACGCCTGCGAAGCCGCCTCGCTCTCCCACACATCATCCGTCGCCAACGCAAGGGCGATGAGGTTCGCCTCTTTCGTCA
>CAYSDT010000545.1:0-2321 GCA_964429835.1 uncultured Ardenticatenaceae bacterium
ATTGGGCGATTCGTGAACCGCCCTTACTGGCGAGAAACAAAAAACCCCGATTTCTGAATAAGAAATCGGGGTTTTTTGTTATAAGTTAATCGTATTTTTTACGCCCGTTCGATGTGGACGGATTTTTTGTGAATTTGGTAGCTGTCCGATTGGTCCAACACCTGCCCTACAAATTTTTCGGGAACATCAACCATCGTTTGCTGTGATTCAATGCGAATTGCACCGATAACACGGCCGGGAATATCAGCATGATAGGCGATGGAGCCGACAATATCGTTGGGGCGAATGCCGTGTTCTTTGCCGACATTCAATTGCAAGCGCACCATCCCTTCTTCGTGGGAGCTTTTGTTGTAGCTGCGTTGCCCGCCATTTGCATTGTTGTTGTACCGACTGCCGCGATTATCGCTGCCGTTTTTGTTGTAGCTGTTATTGCGTTTATTGCCGTAACCGCCGCTGCTGCGTTGACCGCGATGGCCGCCATGACGGTCATTACGGCCGTTTTTATTTTTATACGACCGATCTCGCGAATCATTCATCCGTACATCACGGATTTGGGGGATGGGGCGTTGTTTTTCTTCCGAGCGTGCCAATTTCAAAGCAGCGGCGGCGATTTCAATCGGGTCATTCCCTTCCGCCACTAATCTAGTCACAATCTCTTTTTCACGATGGCAACGGTCACGTCGCAACCAAACCATCATGTCTTCAACCAATTTGTTCTCGCGTTGCGCCTGAATATCCTCAACAGAGGGCAATGTCGCTTTTTCGATGGAGTGGCGCGTGTATTTTTCAATCTTGCGTAACTGCCACTGCTCTTTGGGGGTGATGAAGGAAACGGCAATCCCTGTTTTGCCCGCTCGTCCCGTGCGCCCAATGCGATGGACATACACTTCTGAATCTTGCGGTAAATCGAAATTGAATACGTGGGAAATATCATCAATATCCAAACCACGAGCGGCCACATCAGTTGCCACCAGCACCTTGACCTGATCGCGGCGAAAGCGGCCGAGAACCCGTTCGCGGGCATCTTGGCTTAAATCGCCATTCAACACCTCAGCCGAAAAGCCGCGTCCAGAAAGCTCATTTGCCAATTCGCCTGTGCTAACGCGCGTGCGAGCAAAAACCAGTGCGCGGGTGATGTCTTCATACTCAAACAAACGTGTTAAAGCGGCTATCTTATCCGATTGACGTACAAGATAATACTGCTGTTTGGTGGTGGAAACGGTCATATGTTCGCGCTTAATGGTGACTGATTGAGGGTCGTTTAGGTATTTATTTGCCAAGCGGCGAATCGGAGTAGGCATGGTGGCCGAGAAAAGAGTCGTTTGCCGATCTTCCGGTGTTTCATCCAAAATGGTTTCAATGTCATCGACAAAACCCATGCTTAACATTTCGTCAGCTTCATCTAAAACGACAACTTTCACATGGCTCAAATCGAGTGAACCGCGCTTGATGAGATCGAGCATACGGCCGGGTGTGCCGACGACAATATCAACCCCTTTGCGGAGGCGGCTTATTTGACGGCCGTATGGCTGCCCGCCATAAATGGATAGGACGCGGACATTGAGCAACTTGCCATACTCATGCACCGCCTTGGCAACTTGCATGGCAAGTTCACGGGTGGGGGCAAGGACTAATCCTTGTACTTTCCCCGATCCAAGTGTGATGTTGTTGAGCATGGGGAGGGCAAAAGCGGCCGTTTTTCCAGTGCCAGTTTGCGCTTGGCCGATCACATCTTGGCCGTCCAGCATGAGGGGGATAATGTCTGCTTGAATAGGGGTGGGGGTTTCGTATCCGAGATCGGATACGGCCTGAACCAACTGCGGGTGCAGGTTTAAATCGGTAAATTGGGTTGTCATAACGCTCCTAAATTATTTGTGTGAGTTGGGGTCTACAAATTCGATACCCAACCTTTTCAGGTTGTTCAACTCGTGCGAGTTGCCGTGTCCTTGCGGACGGTATCTCCATATGCTTGCGTAACAGCTCGACTTATCACCAAATGAATTTAGAAGCCATGCTGTTGCAAAAAAAAACATCTCGATATTGATGAGATATTTTGCAAAATCAAACTCAATTTTCAAAAAAATGCCGTCTCTTTCGGACAGCGGCGAGAAGTATAGCATGATTTCATTGGCAGTGCATATCTAGTTTTCTGGCTTTTTCTGTCAATCAAACCGCGTCATTCCCATCTATATTGGGAACGATGCTAAGTACACTGTGCGGTGATTCAATAGGGTAATATCTCACGAATTTAAGTGGAACTTGATTTGTTTTCTGTACAACTTATTCCACCACAATTAACCTACACAGCAAAACGGCCGTTT
>CAYSDT010000546.1:0-2317 GCA_964429835.1 uncultured Ardenticatenaceae bacterium
TCGCCCGCGCCGTCATTCCCCACATTTACGCCGCCGAAAAGCCCGTCCTCGTGGCGGTGATGGGCGAGTTGATGATTCAAGAAGCTGTGACCCATTTCCGTGCCGCCCACGTTCCCGAATATCGCTTTCCTGAGCGGGCGGCGGCGGCATTGGCGGCATTATGTCAACGAGCAGAACATTTAGCCACGCCCGCAAGCGATCCCATCGCCCCCGAAAATGTGAACAAAGAGGCAGTTGCTAAAATTTTAGCGGCAGAAAAAGAAGGGGCTGAATTTATTTCGCAAGAGGGGTTGATGGGCATGTTGGCCGCATACGGCATCCCCACGCCGCCGCTTGAGTTGGCAACGTCGGCGGCACACGCGGCCGAAATTGCGGATGCGATGGGTGGCGCGGTCGCCCTCAAAGTTGCATCAGCGGCCATCACCCATAAGTCGGATGTGGGTGGGGTGTTGTTGAATTTGGAAGGAAAAACGGCCGTTTCTGATGGATATGACCGCATTATGACCGTCGTCACCGCCGCCCATCCCGACGCGCCCATCGAAGGGGTGCATGTGCAACCGATGATCAGCGGCGGACAAGAGGTCATCGTCGGTATGGTGCGCGACCCGCAATTCGGGGCGGTGATGATGTTCGGCTCTGGCGGTGTGGAGGTGGAGGGGTTGAATGATGTCGATTTCGCCCTCGCCCCCTTGCTGCAAGCGGAGGCGGAAGGCATGTTGGCGCGTACATGGGCGGGGCGCAAGCTGGATGGATTTAGGAACATTGAGGCGGGGGATAAAACGGCCGTTTTAGATATTCTCATCCGTCTCGGTCAACTCGCCACCGATTTTCCCCAACTGGCAGAAATTGAAATCAACCCCGTGCGCGTCCTGCCCAACGGCGCATTTGCCGTTGATGCCCGCGCCATGCTTCGCAATGGATAATGGCTAATTCTCCATTCTCCATTATTTACCGACTTCCCCTTTCCCCACGCCGACGCAATTCCGTCGAGGAAACATCCTTGCGGAAGCGCGTCATAGGAATGGCTTGAAATAAATTGCTGAATGCAGGCGGAATGTCCAGATGGGCGATGTCACGGAAGACCCCGCCATCGTCGACCCGCCCCGCAATAAGGAAAGAGCAACCCTGTGCTTTGATTGCCGCCAAAGCCGCGTGGCAATTAGCAAGACTGTCATCATAATAACGCGGATGCAAAATGCGAACGGCCGTATCGTACCCCACCACAAACGTCGTATTTGGATACAACATCGCCTTTTCCACAAACGTGGGCGCGTGGCTGGCAAAGATCGGCCATCGCCCCGCGAATTGCGCCATGCGCTTGTGCATGTCGGCGATGGGCAGCGGCGGTTTGTCCACATTGGTGACGGATAGTTCAAAAGCGATGGGATGTCCCAGCATTTTACTGGCGGTGCGCGCCATGCTGAGGTGTCCTTTGTGCAGCGGGTTGAATGAGCCAGACAGGATGGCACGGGGCGGATTATGGCGGATGCTGCCGTCGGGCGAGATGCCAAAATAGGGCAAACGGCCGTTTTCCAACTCCTCACCAGCAGCGACAAAATCATAAACGGCCGTTTCCAATCGATCCCCCGCCAACAGCGGCAAATCCAGCCGATCATCTATGCCGCACCCTTCCGCTAGCGCGTTCAGCATCAACCGGCTGACCATATCTTCCTCGCCAGCACGGTCACGCGCCCCTTTTTGCAAATGCAACTCATACATCGCCAACCGATCCCGATGCCACAGGGCGATGTGGGCGCGGTGTTCGCCCCGCTTGGGGCGGTCGGTGATGATGGTCGCCGTGCAGGACAGGCCGATGACAGGGGTGTCCTTGTTTTCCAACCAACGCGCACGGGTGATGGCACGGCCTGCCAATAAAGCGGCCGTTTTGCTGGCGACATATTGGGTCGGCGGCAGTTCGAGAAAGTCATCGAAAGCGGCTTTGCTGTACGGGATGATCGCTTCCAGCATGGTGCGCGTCGCCCCTGCCACACTGAGCAGGTCAGAAATCGCGCCCGTCCCTGCGCCCGCAGCCACCACAACGGCGCGGTGCGGATTATCATGAATCGCCTGAATGATATGTTTCGTTGCATTGTCCATATGGGCGGAATTGTAACAAGGAACGATCAATTAACAATGAGAAATGAGCAATGAGCAATTGTCAATTATAGGGCGATTGCATACTGATTTTATCTTAACATAAAGACGCGAATACGGGGGAACGCTGATAGAAAAATTATGGTTTTTATCAGCGTTCCCCCATATTCGCGTCAAAACAGCTATGTTGACGTAATAAGTGCCTGATTTGCCGTATGAAAAA
>CAYSDT010000547.1:0-2314 GCA_964429835.1 uncultured Ardenticatenaceae bacterium
CGCGATGGACAAATCATTGCCAATCTTGAACAATTTGAACGCTGGAACCATCTCCAGAGCAAAAGTAAAGCAAGCGTATATCGTTGGCGTTCTGGAATAAAACATGATTGTGCTGATGTTATGGAATTTGAAAAAACAGGGGAAAAATTTCGGAACAAACTTGGTGAAATGGTTGAGTTGGAAAATAAATATGTTTATCCCATGTTAAAAAGCTCAGATGTAGCCAATAACGGCTCAAAAGCGCGGTCTCGTTGGATGTTGGTGACACAGCAATCTATCGGTGAAAAAACATCAACTATAAAAGCGGATGCACCCAAAACGTGGTCGTATTTAACTGAACATCATGCCTATTTTGTACGGAGAAAAAGCTCCGTTTATAAAAATCGCCCTCCTTATTCAATTTTTGGAGTTGGGGATTACGCTTTTACACAGTGGAAAGTTGCCATATCGGGTTTCTACAAAAATTTGAATTTCACAGTGGTTGAACCTGCGGAGGGGAAGCCGACTGTCTTGGATGATACATGCTATTTCTTGCCTTGTAACAGTAAAGATGAAGCGGAATTTATTGCATGGTTGTTGAATCTGAAAGCAGCACAGGAATTTTTTGAATCGTTTGTATTTTGGGATAAGAAAAGGCCGATAACGGCTAAGATTCTTGGGAAATTAGATATTCATAATTTGGCTGAGGAGCTTGGATATCAAGCAGAATTGGAAAGTTTCGGGGCGTATCCGCTCAATGGAAATATGGCAAAACAATTGAGATTGATGGAGTGATGATTATGAAAGTACAAAATTTTCGTTGGACGGCCGTTTTTCTTTTAGCCCTACTCTTACCCACAATCGCCTGCGGCTTGTCTGATGGCGGGGGCGATGTGGACGCGCCGCCCGATGACGCGCAGGTGATCGAAGTCGTGGCGAGTACGGCGTTGCGCCCTTGGTTGGAAACGGCCGTTTATAATTTTAATGCGGCTGAAATAATGAACAGCGACGAAGAGCAGGTTTATGTGCAATTAACGGCCGTTGAAGCAGGCCAAGCCGCCGCTGATATGGCTGGCGGCTCATCGGCCGCGTTGTGGATTCCTGATGATCAGGTGTGGGTCAATGTGCTGGCCGATCAGGGCAATGGTGATTTTCAGGGCGATTGCGTCAGCGTCGCCGAAAGCCCGCTGGTGATTGGCATGTGGCGACCCGTGGCAAAATCATTGGGATGGCCGGGCTTGCCGCTCGGCTGGCTGGACATCGGCAGTTTGGCGGGCGATCCGTCGTCATGGGCGTATTATAGCGGCGGCGAATATGGTGATTCATTGCGAATCAGTCACGCCCATCCCGGCCTTTCGGGGGCGGGGACGGGGACGTTGTTGGCGTTGGTGCAAGCAGCACAATCAAAAACGGAAGCGGTAACGGCCGTTGATATTCAACAACCCATCGTGCAAGCGTCCGTCGGCGCATTTGAAGGCGGCGTGACGTGGTTCAGCACTGGCCCCGACCAATTGGGGCAAACGATGGCCTTGCGTGACCCTTCCTATTTAGGCGCGGGCGTGATGTACGAGAATGCCATCGTCCATTATGGTGATGGCGAAATCGTCCCCATCTACCCCCTTGAAGGCACGTTTGTGGCTGATTTTCCCGCCTGCATTAACCAATCAGCCGATGCAAAAACGCAGGAAGCGGCCGTTTTGTTTCGGGATTATTTGCGGGGGGAGGATGGACAAACAACGGCCGTTTCTTACGGATTGCGCTCCATCAACCCCGCTGTTTCCCCGTTGGTTGAGCGTGATGCGCTGCACGGTGTTGACCTGAATCAGCCAGAAACCATCTTCCCCGCGCCCAGCGTGGAGACGGTTTATGCGGTGCAGGAGTTGTGGCAAGAGGCGCGAAAAGATGTCAATTTGGTGATGCTGCTGGACACATCGGGCAGTATGCGCGGCGATAAAATGGACAATATGCGGCTGTCAGCGGGAGATTTTGTGAGCAAAATGGGGGATGATGACCATATTTCCATCATCGCTTTTGCAACGGAGCCTGTGCTGTTGGTGAGCAATGCGCGGGTCGGCGATTCGCGGGCGAAAATTATGAATGCCATCAATGAATTGGAAGCAGTTGGCGACACGACGCTGTTCGACGCGATTGGAGACGGCGCGACACAAATCGCCAGCACCCAGTCGCCAGACGCGAGCAATGTGCTGGTGGTGCTGACCGACGGGCAGGATACGCGCAGTTATCGGTATGAATTTAATCAGGATTTGATTGAGTTGGCGCGGGGGAATGAAACGGCCGTTTTTACCATCGCTTATGGATATGATGCTGATGAGGA
>CAYSDT010000548.1:0-2303 GCA_964429835.1 uncultured Ardenticatenaceae bacterium
TCCGCACGGGCGATGGCGTAACGGCTCGCCAAATAGTTGGGGTGAGCATCGTAAGCGATCAGCGATGGGCTAACCCGAAAAAGCTGCTCAAAATGGGCAATGCCGTCTTCAAACGATTGCAACGTCTCGTAATTTTGCAGATCGCCGATGTGCGGGGACAGGAACGCATAACGGCCGTTTGCCAAACAAAACGCATTCTTCAATTCACCACCAACCGCCAACATCGGCGGCATATCCCATCCCAACTTCACAGGAAACGGCGCATACCCCCGCGACCGCCGCAACGGATACACTAATTTTGTATCAGCGTTCCCCCGTATCAGCGTCCCCGCCAAAACACGAACAACACTATCATCACAACGAGTATGAATATCCCGATTGTGCATTAGAAAAGTATCAGCCAGCGAAGCCAGCCGCTCCCGTGCCTCATCATTGTCGGTGGCGATGGGTTCGTCGCTTAAATTGCCGCTGGTCATTACGAGGGCTTCTGGAAAATCGTCGGCGCGTTCGAGCAGAAGGATGTGCAGTGGGGTGTATGGCAGCATCACGCCGACGGTGTGCTGATTGGGGGAAACGGCCGTTACTATCCCAGACCCTTCCCGCCGTTTCAAAATCACAATCGGCCGTTCGCGTGAGGTGAGCAATTCCCGTTCGGCTTCACTCAGGTGACAATGTTTTTCGACGGTGGCAACATCGGCCATCATCAAGGCGAATGGCTTGTCACCTCTTAATTTACGACGGCGCAGGGTGGAAACGGCCGTTTCACTCAATCCATCACACGCCAAATGAAAGCCCCCAATCCCCTTGATCGCCAAAATCTGCCCATCTGCCAGCAATTGCCTCGCATTTGTAATTACGTCACCGCCCATATCTGGCTCCATCCAAATATGCGGCCCGCACTTTGGGCAAGCGATGGGTTGCGCGTGGAAACGACGATCCAGCGGATCGCCATATTCAGCCGCGCAATCAGCGCACATCTCAAATTCAGCCATCGTCGTTAATGGGCGGTCATATGGAATATCCTTGATAATCGTGAAACGGGGGCCGCAATGGGTGCAATTGATGAACGGATAGCGGTAACGATGGTCATTGGGGTCAAGCATCTCTCGCGCACAATCGGGGCAGACGGTCATGTCGGGTGAGATGGGTTGAAATGCGCCCGGAATCGGCTTGGAATGGATGATTTCAAAGGTTTGATAGTCGCCAACTGGACAATCAGCTATCGAAATCGTGTCAATATGCGCCAACGGTGGCAACTCGTTCTCCAACGCTTGGGCAAACTGAGCCAACGCCTTCGCCGAGCCGTCTACCTCAATATCAACCCCCGCCGAGCTATTCCGCACCCATCCCAGCAACCCAAAACGGATCGCCAATCCATACACAAACGGCCGAAAACCAACCCCCTGCACGATGCCACTGATGTGGATGGAGAGAGCGGCAAGTTGCAAGTTGCAAGTCGCAAGTCGTGCGCGCGTGACTTGCCCGCTTGCCACTTGCTTACTTGCCACTTGCCACTCGCTCTGTAAGCCAATCCACCCATGCCCCCATCCCCTCGTCTGTTTTGCAGGAAAGGGGGAAGATGGTTACGTCTGGATTGAGCATTTGGATGCCGCGACGGAAGTATTCCATGTCGAAATCAATGTAGGGCAGCAGGTCGATTTTGTTGAGAATGAGCGCGTCAATGCCGCGATAGATTTGCGGGTATTTGTACGGCTTGTCGTCCCCTTCTGGCACGCTGGCGATGACGACGTTGAAATGTGCGCCGACATCAAACGCGGCTGGGCAAACGAGATTGCCCACATTTTCAATGATAACCAACTGTAATTCGTTCAACGGTAGTTGGGCTAATCCGCCCTCCACCATTGGCGCGTCCAGATGACATTGCCCGCCTGTGTTGATTTGGACAGCGGGCATTCCGGCCGCTAATACTTTATCCGCATCTATGCTGGTGAGGGCGGTGTCGCCTTCGACAACGCCAAGTGGAAAACTGTCACCCAGCCCCGCAATCGTCCGTAAAATCACGCTCGTCTTCCCCGCGCCCGGTGAAGCCATCATATTCATCGCCACCGTGCCGCTTGCATCCAACTGCGACCGATTCATTGTAGCCAATCGGTCATTTGCGCTTAAAATTTGTTCAACAATAGGTACATTACTCGTCATAGAATCTCCTGTATAAATGTAGGTGAAGTTTGTAAACTTCACCTACGGCAACGGCGTATTTTGTATCCTCTACACTCTATCTTTCATCGTATCTTCTCAGTATTTCGGGGAGACCTGACAGGTTTTTCAAAGATACTCGTGTA
>CAYSDT010000549.1:0-2273 GCA_964429835.1 uncultured Ardenticatenaceae bacterium
TTACACGAGTATCTTTGAAAAACCTGTCAGGTCTCCCCGAAATATTGAGAAAATATGAATAATCGAACAACCATCCCATTTACCAACATAAATTTCATGGAGGGAGTATGAAAGATAACAAACAGTTAGATGAAATACGCCAACGTATTCAAGGTTCAATCAGTCAAACGCAGCGGGACGAATTACGCGACAAATTTGGGATGCAGGCCAGCTATACCAGCCCAGACTTATCCCCTGAAGATGAAATACAATGGCTGGATCAAGTTCTTGAGTTTGAACAGCAATTTGAAAATGTCAAAACCATCACCGTCCGCGAGCGCATTGGCAATCCACCGATTAAACCATTAGACGAGATTCCACTGTATGCGCTGGAGCAAGCTGTCATAGATTTACTTGATTTACTGGCAGAAAACGGCGTAGGCGTGGGTTTTCTGGGTGATTTTGATGATATATCTGCCTATCGTTATTTAGCAGAAACGTTGCTGGATGAGGAAATTGACGATCTTCGCGGGGGATGGGTGGCTCAGTTTACGCCCAGTACACCAGAATACGACGTAGAAATGTGGGTGGAAAACTTTGTTTCTGATTTATTCAGGCAGGAACGAGAGTATTTTTTGTCTGGGTTTGACAAACAACCGCTTTTTAATATGCAGGGCGAGGCGATAACGGCCGTTCAATTTTGCCAACAAATTGAAGAAGTCTGGAAGCTCATGCCCGCCACACGCGGTTCGGTTGAACTCATTACTGTTCAGGTGGAGGGGGATGAGGGGGAAATAACGGCCGTTATTTCTTGGCCTAATCCAGATGAAGGGGATATTGAGCAGGTCGAATCCTTTTTCCGATTACAACCCAGCCCTTATACGGGCTGGGATATTGTTCAAACCTCGTTGCTGAATGATTTGCAACGCTTTTTTGGGGCATAAATGCAAGTTCTACACCTCCCATAGGCTGTCCCGATTGTAGAAAAATGAAGGGGCGTTTAAGGAAATGAAAACGGCCGTTCTTATTCAACTTAAACCCGCTACACTAATGGCATTAACCAAAGAAGACAAAATTTTAGCCAAATTATTTCGCAAACGATTAAAAGAGCTAGGCTATCTGCTGGCTTGATAGGGTTGTTCAGTTCTCTTTACAAAAAAGAATTTGGACACAGATTTCACAGATAAACGCTGATTTTTCTTCTTTTATCTGTGAAATCTGTGAAATCAGTGTACCATTTTTAAGAACTGAACAGCCTTGGCTGGCTTGATAAGGAGAACTTATGGAATTCCGAAAATTAGGACGCACAGGATTAAACGTATCCACCATCTGCTTGGGTACGATGCAATTTGGCTGGACGGCCGTTGAAAAAGAGTCCCACGCCATTCTAAATCGCGCCGTTGAACAGGGATGCAACTTCATTGACACCGCCGACATTTACTCCAGTTGGGTTGATGGCAACAGTGGCGGCGAAAGTGAAACCGTCATCGGTAAGTGGCTGGCGGGCGATGATGTGCGTCGCCAAGACATCATCGTTGCCAGTAAAGTGCGCGGCAAAATGGGCGATGGAGCCAACGACGAAGGGTTGTCCCGTCAACATATTTTCAACGCCATCGACAACAGCTTGCAACGGTTGCAAACCGATTATATCGACCTGTATCAACTCCATTGGCCTGATACGGAGACCCCGCTGGAAGAGACGCTGACCGCGCTTAATGATTTGGTACGCATGGGCAAAGTGCGCTACATTGGCTGCTCAAATTACCCCGCATGGTTGATGATGAAGGCATTATCCATCAGTGAAAAGAATGGGCTGGCACGATTTGACAGCGCACAACCCCATTATAACCTCGTCTATCGGGATGAATTTGAGCGTGAATTACAGTCGGTCTGTTTAGATCAAGGCGTGGGCGTGATTCCATACAGCCCGCTGGCTGGCGGCTTTTTGACGGGCAAGTATCGGCGTGACGGCGATTTGCCTGACACGCCTCGCGCTAAAGGGATTCGTGAAAAATACCTAAACGAGGCGGGCTTTGCGGCCATCGACACATTGGAAATGGTGGCGCAGGGGCGCGGGGCGACGATTGCTCAGACGGCGTTGGCGTGGTTGTTGGGAAACACGGCCGTTTCTTCCGCAATCATCGGCGCAAACAGCATCAAGCAGTTGGACGAGACGATGCAAGCCGCCGACATCCATCTGACCACCGCCGAAATGGAGTTGTTTAACTGATAAGGGGATGTTTCATTTGCTTAAAAACACGGCAGATAAATCTGCTGCTACATTTGCAAAGTCG
>CAYSDT010000550.1:0-2273 GCA_964429835.1 uncultured Ardenticatenaceae bacterium
ACAGCACCTTGCAAGCGGGCGGCGAACTGCTGTTACACCAAGATGGACAACCGATTTTAGCCCGCCGCGCCGTCGGCGCGGGCAACGTCTACTTTTTATCACTCGACCCCAAACTTGCCCCCCTACTCGACTGGAATGGCACACCGATTTTTTGGGAGATGTTGCTGAGTGATCAACCCATCACCCATTCGTGGGCAGGCGGGGTTAAAAATTATTACGCGGCAGAATCGGCAGTCAGCGATTTACCCTCCCTTGCCTTACCCTCAACGCTCCTTCTCGCCTTCTTTTTGTTTAGCTACATCATCATCATTGGACCAGTGAACTACTTTATTTTGCGCCGCCGTGACGCGCTCGCCCGCGCATGGTTCACAATTCCAGCCATCTCCATCGCCTTTTCCGTGCTGGCGTATTTCATCGGCTTTCAACTGAAAGGCAACGACAATATCATCAACGAACTATCCGTCGCCACTGGCCGCATGGGGACGGAAACGATGCAAGTTGAATCATTGGTGGGACTGTATTCACCCCGTCGCGGCGCACACGATCTGGTTTTCGATTACGACACCATCGCCGCCCCGTTTGAAAGTAATTCTGGCATGGCCGCTGGCAATGTGGGGGCGATTGGGCGGGAAACGGCCGTTACCATGGAAGATGTGCGCGTTGATGTCGGCGGGATGGAAACATTTGTCGTCCAAACATACCAGCCCACGCCCGCCCTCAGCGGCCAAGCCGTACTTTCACGGGGCGATGGGGACGTGCAGTTGGATGTAATGATTGAAAACAATAGTGATATTTCTTTCGAGAACGTAACCTTGCTGATTGGCAGTCGGGCGTATGAGTTGGAAGATTTGGATGAAAACGGCCGTTTGACGTTCAATCGTGCATATTCCCCCGCCCCCACCAACTTGCAAACGCTCCCGCCCTTCATCCCCACAGGCGAAACCGCCTTGTTGTACAACGAGGAGACGATTTTGCGGACGATAAACTATTACGACGATCCCATCGCCTTCACCCGCTACAACCTGCTCTCGGCAATTGAACCAGAACCGATATATGGTGGAACAGGCACTTACTCTTATCGTACCGATGTCGTCACCCTGCTGGCGTGGGCTGACACAAGCCAACTCAACGCCACCCTCGCCGACGACAGCGCAAACCAATACCACACCACCCTCTATTTGATAGATATTCCGCTGACGCATGATGGCGTTTTTGGCAAACAATAGCGTCTGTATATCGGGTTTGGCAACGCCAAACCCCTACAGTACGGGCATGGTGTTGCCATGCCCAATTGACAATTTCCTATCCCTATGTCAACAATTATAGAAATTCAAAACCTTACAAAAACATACGGCGATTTTACCGCCCTGCAAGACCTCAACCTCAATATCGAAGAGGGTGAAGTCTTTGGCTTCATCGGCCCGAATGGGGCAGGTAAAACAACCACCATGCGAATCCTCACCACGCTGTTGAAACCGACCAGTGGCAAGGCGTGGGTCGCCGGCCACTCGGTCAGCGATGATCCGCACGGGGTGCGCCGCTCCATCGGCTACATGCCCGACTTTTTCGGCGTGTACGACGATATGAAGGTGTGGGAATACCTTGATTTTTTCGCCGCTTGTTACGATGTGCCTGTAAACGGCCGTTCTTCCATGATCGACGACCTGCTCGCCCTCGTCGATTTAGGCCACAAACGAGACACCTATGTGGACACGCTCAGTCGTGGCATGAAGCAGCGGCTATGTTTAGCGAGAACTCTCGCCCACGACCCTGACATCCTCATTTTAGACGAACCCGCCAGCGGCCTTGATCCCCGCGCCCGCATTGAAATCCGCGAACTGTTGCGCGAACTCAGCAACATGGGCAAAACCATCTTTTTCTCATCTCACATTCTCGCTGAAGTCGCCGACATTTGCAGCAGCATCGGCATCATTGAAGCAGGGCAACTTATCGCCTTTGGCGACATGGATGAGATGAAAAAGCAGCTACGCGCCCATCGGCTCATTCAGGTGCAAATTTTGGGCGATGACATCACCCCCCTGAAAGATTTTTTGCTCCGTGCTGACAACGTGGACACTATTTTATCTGGCACCGATGCCGAAATCCCCCATAACGCCGTCCGCTTCGATTACACAGGCGATGATGCGGGGCTAAATGTGCTACTGTCACAAATGATGCAACAAGGCATCCCCGTCATCTCTTTTAATGAAGAGACGGGCGATTTGGAAGATGTTTTCTTGCAGGTCACAAAAGGAATTGTAAATTAAATTATA
>CAYSDT010000551.1:0-2255 GCA_964429835.1 uncultured Ardenticatenaceae bacterium
GTCTCATCACCCTCTTCAGGACGAAAAACGGCCGTTGTTACCCCCATCACATGATTACGCACACTCGTTTCCACCGCTTTGCGTGGAATAACCGCCCGTGTGCCGAGCTTCGTCTGCGCCAAATCATACGGCCGTACTTCACCCGTCGTCATCAAAATGAGCAGTTGCGTATCATCATCACAAAGTACAGAGGAGACAATTTCCGACGCGCCTTTGGCAAGCCGCACATTCCACACCCCCTGCCCGTTGCGCCCTTTCGATGGATATTCCGACAAGAGCGTTGCCCGTGCCAACCCGTTATCAGTAACGCTCCACACATACGGATTTTGACGGATGATGTCGGGTGTCAACAGTTCCATCGTCACCACGCCGTCCGTTTCGCCAGCCAACTTCACGCCCATCACGCCAGCGGCAGCCAAACCCATGCCACGAACGGCCGTTTCTTTGAATCGTATCAGCCGCCCCTGTGCCGTCGCCAACATCACTTCACCATCATTAGCCGACAGCTTCGCCCAGCCGAGCGCATCATCCTTGCCCACGCCAATAACCGTGAACGGATCAGACGTGATGCCCGGCAAATCGTCCAATCGCGCCCGCTTCACCATGCCGCCGACCGTCGTCAACACAATGCTGCCTTCCGCATCGGGCGGAACGACGAGCGCGGCGGCCAAATGCCGTCGGCGCGAGAAACCTGTCAGGTCGGCAAAATGTTTGCCCACCCCCATCGCCCGCGCTTGGGGCAATTGATACACGGGCATAGAAACGGCCGTTCCGTCAGCAGCAAACAGGTACAATAAATCCTGCGTATTCGCGCCCAAAATTGCACGCGGCTGCTCGGCTGGTTTCTGCGGAATCCGCACCATTTCGGGCGATGAAGTACGGGCGATGGTTCCTTTTTCGCCGATCAGCACCCACACTTTGGCATCTGGCAGCAGATCAACATCATCAATAGCTGCCATTTTGGAGGAATCTAAAATCTGGGTGCGACGATTATCAGCGTACAACGCCCGCGTTGCGGCCAACTCTTCACCGATGAGATCGCGCATTGATTTAGGGTCAGCTAACAGTTTAACCAATCGCTTGATTGCAACTTGCAACCCTTTGTACTCATCCTGAATTTTGCGCCGTTCCATTGCCGCCAAGCGACGTAACTGCATATCCAAAATCGCCTGCGCTTGCTCCACACTTAGCTTGAATTGCTTGATGAGATTTTTACGCGCCGTTTCGACTGATCGCGATTTGCGAATGGTAGCGATGACCGCATCCAGATTATCCAGCGCAATCATCAACCCTTCTAAAATATGGGCGCGTTCGCGTGCTTTCCGCAGATCGTACTCACTGCGGCGGCGCACAATTTCCAACCGATGTTCAATATAGACGCGCAACGCCTGTTTGAGCGTCAAAATACGCGGTTCGCCCTTGACCAGTGCCAGCAACGAAACGCTAAACGTGCTTTGCATCGGCGTAAGGCGGAACAGGTCGGCGACGATATCTTCGGCGTTCACCGTGCGCGTCGTTTCAATGACAATCCGCATCCCGTTGCGGTCGGATTCGTCGCGCAAATCGGTCAATCCTTCGATTTTTCCTGACCGATGCAAGTCGGCAATGCGGCCAAGAAGATTGGTTTTATTGATTTGATACGGCAATTCGGTGATGACGATGCGCGATTTTTTGCGCTCCATATGTTCGATATGCACCTTCGCCCGCACGGACAGCTTGCCCCGCCCCGTGCCATACGCGGCGGCGATGGCATCCACTTCTTCCTCAGCCCCTTTATAACGGAAGACGAGGCCGCCAGTGGGGAAGTCTGGCCCTTTGATGAACTGCATCAAATCAGCGACGCTGACATCTTCGAGTTTGTCCCATCGATCCAGCATGTAGGTGAGCGCGTCCACCACTTCGCCCAAATTATGGGGCGGAATGCTGGTCGCCATGCCGACAGCGATCCCCGTCGCCCCATTGACAAGCAGGTTGGGGATGGTGGCTGGCAGAACCAGCGGCTCTTCCAGCGATTCGTCGAAGTTGGTGGCAAAATCGACCGTTTCCTTGCCAATATCTTCGAGCAGATCGAAGCCGGGATTGCTCATGCGGGCTTCGGTGTAGCGCATGGCGGCGGCGGGGTCGCCGTCGATGCTGCCGAAGTTGCCCTGCCCGTCCACGAGCGGGTAGCGCATAGAGAAATCCTGCGCCATGCGAACCATCGCGTCATAAACGGATTGGTCGCCGTGCGGGTGATATTTACCCAGCACTTCACC
>CAYSDT010000552.1:0-2236 GCA_964429835.1 uncultured Ardenticatenaceae bacterium
ACAACACGACGGATGATGAGGCAAAGAAAACATTTGGATGGGTTTGGCTTATCATCATTCCCTTGCTGTTACTTGCCATCGTACTAATCGCCTTCCTTATTTGGCGGAGCAGAAAGAAGCCGCCGCCCATCATTGTCCCCCCCCCGCCGCCGCCTGTAAGCAGCACTGCCTACTTGACCCGTGTCAGCGATGGTCGTCATTTCGACGTTGCACCATTGCCATTTACCATCGGTCGCGGCGCAGAAAACGCACTTGTCATTGATGAATCATTTGAAAATTGGCAGACCGTTTCGCGCACTCATGCGAACATCTACCAACATGCACAAGGGTATGTCGCAGAAGATCAAGGGTCACAAAATAAAATCAAAGTGCAAGGGCGAACAACGCGCAAGAGCCTTGTCAAAGATGGATGGATGTTGTCAATTGGTGGTGTAGAATTTATTTTCAACGATGGTTCTAATGCAGGGAGGACAGCATGATTACATGCCCAAGTTGTCAACAACAGATTAAAGAAGGGCTGAAATTTTGCCCTCAATGCGGCTTGGCGATGTCGCCTGATGCGGCGGTTGTGGATGTGGAAACGGCCGTTTCCCCCCCCTCTCCCCCTCCGCAAGAAATAACCCCGCCACCGCCATTAGAAGATCGCACACCAAACGGCCGTTCCGATGACACTGGTTTGGAAGTGATAAAAATGGAGATTCCATTTGAACCATTGCCCGAAGGAGCCATCATCGGCGGTCAATATCTGATCAAGCAGCTATTAAAAAGCGAGCAGCCCAATGTGCATCTGTATTACACAGAAGATATACGCGACGCACAAACCGAGTTCCCCTTTTGTGTGATAAAAGAAAGTGCCACACGCGGATTATTGCAAATGGAACTACCCATTGCCTGCATGAACCT
Organism: uncultured Ardenticatenaceae bacterium; assembly: GCA_964429835.1. GTDB lineage: Bacteria > Chloroflexota > Anaerolineae > Promineifilales > Promineifilaceae > S016-13. Next base: position 904 of record CAYSDT010000552.1, read on the forward strand.
GACAGGTGATGGATTGCGCCCGCCTTTCCTCGCATTTCAGGAAGATTTGGGAACACCCCGCTATTACGTCGTTTCACCGCAGCCAGGCAGCTTTTTAGGCAACGTGTCCATCCCCGTGGAAGCGATAAAGGTCATAAATTGGGGCGTTACTTTAGCCAAAGGATTGGCCGTACTGCATCAACAGCAGATAGCATTTGGCAGTGTAGACGCTCGCCACATTCAATTAGACGGCGACCAGATATTCCTGACTGACTTTAGCCATTGCCTGCAACCGGGCGGACACGCTCAATATATAGATGATGTGAATCAGTTGGCCGCGCTGTTATACATGCTTATGACCGGGGAAAAGAAGTATGACCCCAGCGTCGATATGCCGATGCAAATCAAAGGACTGTTCGCCCAAATTCTGACCAATATCCAGGAAGTCAGCGCGGCTGATTTTGCACTGGGGCTGGAACGGGGCGCGGCGCAGATTAGACGGCCGAACAGCATTGATTTGCGTGTCGGCCGTCGGACAGATGTGGGGATGGTTCGGCAATTGAACGAAGACAGCCTGTGCGCGTTGGATATGGTCTGGAACAATCAATCGGTTAATGAGCCGATGGGCGTGTACATTGTTGCTGATGGTATGGGCGGGCATGAGGGCGGCGAAGTTGCCAGCGGGCTGACGATTAAAAAGATTGTGCAATTGGCCGCTCAGGATTTAGTTGTGCCAGCCACATCTGGGATGGATATGCCAGATTATGGGACATGGTTGACAGAAACAGTGCGGGCAGCGAACACGGCCGTTTACGACAAAAGCAAAGAATCGCGTAACGACATGGGAACCACCGTCGTCATGGCCTTGATGGTCGGCGATAAAGCGTACTTGGCGCATGTTGGCGACAGCCGCGCTTATCACATCACCCGCGGCGGCGTAAAAGCGATGACTATCGACCATTCGCTTGTTGAACGGCTGGTGGCGACTGGGCAAATTACGGCCGAAGAAGCGCGTCATCATCCACAATCCAACGTCATTTATCGCACCATCGGCGATAAAAAAGTCGTTGAAGTAGACCTCAATCAATGGCACATCGCTCCAGATGAGTATGTGTTGCTCTGTTCTGATGGGTTGAATGGGATGATTACCGACGAGCGCATCCATCAAATCGTGATAGATGCGCCATCACCACAAGCGGCTTGCGACACATTGATCGAAGCGGCAAAAGTGGCGGGTGGAGATGATAATATAACGGCCGTTTTAATCAAAGTAGAATCCCTGTAAACGGAGTGTGGTCTGCTAGCAGGCTGTCGGAGAAAGAATTTTTGTACACTGATTGCACTGATTACACTG
>CAYSDT010000553.1:0-2222 GCA_964429835.1 uncultured Ardenticatenaceae bacterium
GAGCGTCGTCAGCCCAAAGTGTGCCGTCTTTTTCGGCCAACACGCTTTCAGGGCGAGCAAGGTCGCTATGTGCAAATTTCAGGTCGTCTAAACTAAGGGTAAATGATTTGATTGAACTCATGAGGGAACTCCTTTATAGGTGTGCGTGATGCACGCAGGTTGTTTCAATATGATTATTTTATAGCACTCTTCTGTTTTGCACAGTTTTATGTGAGCCGCTCCGCTGGGGCGACTCCATGCACCACCCTTTAATCTAAAGCGGCAGTTAAACCACCGATTAACTGATCAATTTCCTGTTGGGTAGTGTAATGGAGGAACGACAGACGCAGTACGCCCGTTTCCAACGAGATGTTCATGCCATTTAACGGCCGTACTGCGTAAAAATGCCCGCTGCTGACCATCAATTTATGTTCAGCCAGCACAGGCAGCATCTCGCTAATGCTTTTCTTGAGCGGAATGATGGCGACCGTTGGCGCACGCAACTCTGCATCATCTGGCCCGACAATGCGGACATCATCCCGATCCCGCAACCAGCCCAGCAACTGCGCCAACAACTCTTGCTCGTGAGCGGCGAAGAGATCGTGTACCCGTCGGCCACGTTCGGCGGCATCGGCTTCTTCGCGGAAATGATGGGCGTATACGGCATCGAGGTACTCTGCAATGCCAGCCGCCGCCGCAATTTGGGCATGATCGGGGCCAGCGGGTGTCAACATTTTACGCGCCAATCCATCGTTGAAATAATGCCCCTGATTGACCATTTTGTTCAATAAATCGCGCTTGACCGTCATCAGGCCGAGATGCGGCCCCCATGTTTTGTATAGCGAGAAGAGATAAATATCCACACCGAGCGCGTCCACATCGGGCAAACCGTGCGGCGCGTAGGCCACGCCATCGGTGACGACAATCGCCCCCGCCGCCTTGCCTTTTGCCGCAATTTCAGCGACGGGGTTCACATGAGCGACGACATTTGAGCAGTGGGGGAAAGCGATCATGCGTGTTTTATCACTCAACATGCCATCTAAATCATCAGGGTTCAATCGCCCCGTTTGCGGATCAACGTGCCATTCGTGAACGATGATGCCCGTATCTGCCAGCCGCCGCCATGCGCCCGCGTTGGCTTCGTGGTCTTGGTTGGAAACGATGATTTCGTCGCCCTCTTGCCACATGCCGCGCATCGCTTGTGCCAAAACGTATGTGTTTTGCGACGTTGAGGGGCCAAAATGCACCTCATCTTCGCCGACATTTAAGTAAGCGGCGAGGCGGGTATACGACTCGTCCATCGCTGCACCAGCGGTTTGGGAAGCGGGGTATGGGCCGTAGGGTTGAACTTTTGTTTTGTGGTAATACTCAGTCAGGCGGGTAATGACTTGTTGGCAGGTGTACGATCCACCAGCATTTTCAAAAAATGCCCAGCCGTCGAGTGATGGTTCGGAAAAGGCGGGAAATTGGGTGCGGACAAAATCTAAATCTAACATGGGTTGCTCCTTTTACGCTTGTGTTAGTGTCACGAATTATTCGCCACTTGTTGGCTGGCGGTTAAAACCGCGCCTACTCATTGCAAAGTCGGCCTACGCCGACTAAAACCTAGTACACGCTGGCGGAAGTTCTTGGAGGTTGGGTTTGGCAACGCCAAACCCCTACAGTAGGGGCATGGCGTTGCCATGCCCTGTGCTTAAAACATCCAAGAACTTGAGCCAAGCTATACTAGTAGTTGCGAATTTATTCGCCGAGTATAAAAGGTGGCGAATAACTAATTCTTAACGGTTAAATGCTTCGATAATTACGTTCATGCGTTCACGATTTACCCCTAAATCACTGTAGCCAAGACGGGAGGCCGAGCGGAAATGGATCAATCCATTTTCGCTGTCAAAATAGAATTCAACATCGTCGATGAGGTTTAGAAGCGGGGTGCGAAATTCGGCATAAATGTAATCGGAGTCGGTATTGATGATGGTTGTGTTGGGCATTTGGTTGATGATGTTTATGATTTGGTGGTGGGCGTTGCTCGTTTCGCCATCATATGCCAATGAATCCATCCCATGTTCTTCGCCGTTGGAGAAGGTGGAGACGCAGTTGGGGCTGTCGGGACAGGGGGACAAACGGCCGTTTATCACTCCTAATCCATCTGGGCGAGGACTTATCGCCGGCAACAGCCAGCGCAACAGGAAAAAGCCACCAGCCAATACCACGATAACGATTATCAACAGTTTTATCATTTCTAC
>CAYSDT010000554.1:0-2202 GCA_964429835.1 uncultured Ardenticatenaceae bacterium
GACTGATTTGGGCGGCGGTGAGGCCGTCGGTAACGGCCGTTTCTTCTTCAATAATGGGTTCTGCCGTTGGTTCTGGTTCTGCTGTCGGTTCGGCCGTCGGCTCAACAGTGGGGGCGATGGTTGGCTCGGCTGTTGGGGCTTCTGTGGGTTCGGGGGGGATGGCTGTTGGTTCAGCAATGACTTCTGCTTCTTCAGAAACGGCCGTTGGTGGGAATGGTGTCGGCTCTTCACTGCCGCAAGCTGCCAAGCTCATAAGCAGGATCAGTAATCCGATGATGTAAATAAGTGATTTCTTCATTTTTATAACTCCTTGTTGTAACATCTCAATAACTTGGGGTAAAGACCTGACAGGTTTCATCAAGACCGCTTGTTTTACACGAGTATCTTAGGAAAACCTGTCAGGTCTCCTCGAAATATTGAGAAGATACTCCTTGTTATTGTAGGAATAGATTCCTGCATAGGCAGGAATGACAATCATATTTTGACTGGGCGGGATTATATACCAAGCAGATGGCCTTGTGTAGATGACAACGGTACGGCTTACCATCGGTTAATGTGCGATGATGCCGTGTTGGGCGACCATAAAGGTCGCCCTAAAAATACGCAAAATTATTCTGTAATAATGCACATTCCTTCTTCGTGATGGCGTGGGTCAATGAGTTTGAGCGACAGGATGAACCCTGCCGTGAGCAGGACAAGTTCGCCCACGAAAATAGTGGAAAACGAGAATGATTCCAGCAAAATTCCTGTCACCAACGGCAGGGCGGTGATGGGGATGATGATTGTGTTTTGTAACGCGACACACGTCGCCCGCATGGTTGGCTCGGCCATTTCCAGAATGAAATTATTGTACCCAATCCGCATCCCGCTGAGCATTGCGCCGACAAAAACGAAGACGAGCGCGTAAGCAGGCGGCCAAATGGACGGGACGATCAGGGCGGTGAGCGTTGCCATCCCCCCGCTCAAAATACTGCCCAAAATGACAGGTTTATTGCCGTATTTGTCCGCCATCCAGCCCCAAAGCAGGTTGGACAGTGCCGCGCCAGCCATCTGTGCCGTCAGGAACAGGCCGATCTGACCGCCGTCAAAAGTCGTCCCTTTGCGGGCGTGGACGATGTAGAATGGGGCTAACCCAATCGCCACCCCGATGGCTGAACGTGAAAGCAAGAAGTAGCGGAAATTGGCGTGATGTTTGAGCAATGTTCCCGCGTGTCCCAGCATGACGCGCAACGATTCGCTCTTCTTTTTGAGCGGGTAGAAGGGTTCTTTGATGAGGGCAAATCCAGTCAGGGCGATGGCTAAACTGATGGCACTAAACGCAAAAATGAGGCTGTAATTGAGGGGGTAGGGGAACGCTGCTTCGTCGCTCAAAATATAACGTACAATCCAGCCCGCGAGAATGGCGAGGATGAAGCCGCCAAGTTGTTTGCCGCCGCTAAAACGGCCGCGCTTGTTGGCTGGAATTGCACGACCGAAAATGTCGGCGTACAGGACTGTGCCTGCGCCGCCTGCAAGGGAAAACAGACCGAATAGCAGTAATAAGACGGTCAGAATTAAAGTTGGGTTGCTGAGGCCGTAGCGGAAGGTCAGCCACGCAAGTATGCCCCACGAAACGAAGCGGATGATGATGACGATGAGTAAATATGGCTTTTTGCGCGGCTTGTCTTCTATTAGGTAGGCGGTAAATAGCTGGGGGACAACTTCACCTACGCCTTGAACGGCGGCCATGAGTCCAACGGCCGTTGTTGCGTTACTGATCAGCAGGGCTAGAAAAGCGGGAAGGACGGTGTGAATGCTGGCAAAGGCGGCTGACATTTGGAAGAAAATGCCATGAATCAGTCCTGCACCGAAATTGCGGTTGTAATGGCGGCGGCTTTCTTCTTCAAATACGGCGAGTTCGTTTGTATTTTCCATGTGTTGTTGGATGCAGTGGGGAGTAGGGAGTTACAAGGGGCTTTTGTCGCTGTTACCTTTTTACTGCTGGTGCATCTAAACGGGTCAAGGCGGTCGCAGACAGGTGGTTGCAGACTGCTACTATCAATTGAACAATGCGGAGAAAAAGAATGAAGATAGCGATTGTAACAAACGATGGCAAGCGCGTGAGTGCCCATTTTGGTCAAGCAACGCATGTTTTAGTCGTCACGGCTGAAGATGGCAAAGAAGTTGCCCGCGAAATGCGGGATAGGCCACATCATAGCGCAC
>CAYSDT010000555.1:0-2200 GCA_964429835.1 uncultured Ardenticatenaceae bacterium
GGATGACGTAAAATATAGTGAGGTTGATTGATGAGTTCTTCTTTGCTGAAACCCGACATTTCCTCAAAGGCGCGATTGACGTGGGTGATAATGCCGTCTGTATCGGTGCGCGACACGATGAGCTTGCCATCGGGGTAGGGGGTTTTGATGTCGGTCACAAATATCTTGCGTGAGCTGCCATCATAATAGGTAATGTCGTGTTCTTGATAAGTGCCGACGATGTCGTCGCGGTTCATGTCTTGCATGTTGTCTCCATTTTAACAATTCTGCCATACAGCTTATGTGTGCATGAAATAGAGATGCACACTTATACGTTTAGATGGCTTAAATGGTGATGGGTTACGCGAATAACTGTTACTTTTTTTACACGACAGGTTATATTTATTTTACATTCCATCCGCGTAATGTGGTTAGCGATGATTGGTAATGGTGTGCCATTTGCGCTGTTGTGTATTCATGTTCGGGGGCGATGGGGCAAGCGCGGCGGGCGACGCATTGGCTTGCACAAATAGATTGCGGGCGTAATCGTAACGCCATGCAAGCGGGGAAATCGAGCGGTTCGGCTGCACGAACGGCCGTTGCTGGACAGGCTAGAACGCATGTTTTATCCACACATTGTCCACATGTGGATAACTCTGGCAGGGCTTGCTTGATGATTGGCAGATCGGCGCGGATGTAAACGGCCGTTCTGTACGCCCACCACAATCCAAATTCCTCATTCATCCCAATCCCCAACGGTGATGGCTGATGCCAGCCCGCCAACGCCCCCAACTGTTGCAATGGCACAACAATATCCGCCATCGGATACAAGAACAGGGACGGCGGTGATCCCAAATAATGATCAAGAAAATGGCGCGTTGTGTTGATGCTGAATGTGTCTACAGGATCGTCGGCGGTGAACGCATTTGCCCGTTCCATCGCCCGCCACAACTGCTTGCCGCCATGCCCCAACAGCAAAATGCGGGCGGGTAAAGCCTCATCTTCAACGGCTAAAGTGGCGATGGGGATGGTTGCTTGGATGGTTGCGGGCAATGCGGCATAATCGAGGATGGAAAACAGGCTGAACCCTTGTTCAGATAGATGTTCAATTCCTTGTTTCAGTCGAGTAGGGGATGTTATTTGTGTCATTCGTCTGTTTGCGGTGACACCGATTGAAAATCGGTGTCTGATACAATAAAGCCCGCTGAAAGCGGGCTGTAATTAACGCGCTTTTAGCGGAAGAATGGTTCACTCTCGAAGGAGTGAACCATTCTGTAGCGGCGACAGAAGCAGGTTTGTGACCGCTACAGAGTGGTTCATTTCTACGAAAATGAACCACTCATCGCTACGCCTGCACACCATACAAACTGGCGTACAACCCATCATTTGCCAGCAATTCATCATGCGTGCCTTGTTCCACCAAACGGCCGTTTTTCACCGCCAATAAAAATAAAAACGGCCGTCTTAGACGGCCGTTTTCTCCAATTTTCTTTTGTGAATCAAAAACGGCCGTTAAACAGGAACTGTCTGGTACTGTTGCAATCGTTCTTGCACCCATAAATTGACCAGCGTACCAGCAGAAACCCCTTCGCGCTTTTGCGCTTCACGGATACCTTTGTTTAAGGTGTCAGAGAGAATGATTTTATATTCGTGTGTGGGTTGCGGTGATACTTCTACGGAAACGGCCGTTAAATACTCTGCATAATCTGTTACATCATGCGTATCCCAAAACGTAGACAGTTCCTCAAATGTTTCAAACTCATCGGGTAAAACATCACGTTCTGCTTTATTTTTTTCGTCCATATCGTTTACGCTCCTTATCTGTCATCTTGCGGGCTGTATTAATTAACACGCGCCAATCCAGTTTATGGATGTAGATGACAGTTAAATACCGCCCTGCATCTGTTTGCCCAAAGGCAACATATACATCTTCGCCTCTGTAACGTCCTTTTGCTATTTTCTCTACATAAGGACGATTCTCAAAAACCTCTTCAACTTCTTCTATATCAACGCGATGTTTCCACCATAATTTATCTACAATATCTTCGCGCCAGATGTATCCGCTAATTTTCATGCGTGGTTTATTCCAGATGATTTGAATTTCTTAACTTGCAATGCGTACAGTATACCATTTATCCCCCCACACCATACAAACTGGAATAAAGGCCATCATTTGCCAGCAATTCATCATGCGTGCCTTGTTCCACCAAACGGCCGTTTT
>CAYSDT010000556.1:0-2188 GCA_964429835.1 uncultured Ardenticatenaceae bacterium
TTAAGATAAAAGACGAACCTCGTGTGACGCGCGTTGGGCGCATCATTCGTAAACTGAGTATTGACGAATTACCGCAATTTTTTAATGTGATGAAAGGAGAAATGAGTCTGGTTGGGCCACGTCCACCCGTTCCCAGCGAAGTGTCTCAATATGAATTCGAGTATATGCGCCGACTGGATGCGATGCCAGGAATAACTGGTTTGCAACAAATATCCGGGCGCAGCAGTTTGAACTTTAAGCGATGGGTGGAGCTTGATTTGGAATACATTGCTGATCAAAGTTTAGTCAACGACGTTAAAATTCTGGTGAAGACCATCCCGGCCGTATTGCTTGGAAAAGATGCTTACTAATCCACGATTTTATTGAAAAAGACAGCCATAAATAAAAATGCGTAAATTACTGATTGTTCTGAATGTTCCCATTGATGATTTGAATATGGACGAGGCTCTTGAACGCCTCGAAGAATTCATCGCTATTGGTCGGGAAACAGGAAAAAGCCATCAAATAGCGACTGTCAACGCTGATTTTGCGGTAAAGTCGATGCGTGATCCGGAATTGCTTTATCTTTTGCAAGAGGCGGACATGGCAACGGCCGATGGAATGCCGCTGGTTTGGGGAGCAAGGTTGTTAGGCGTGCCACTGGAAGGGCGGGTTACTGGCTCGGACATGGTTCCTGCTTTGGCTGAGCGTGCCGCTGAAAAAGGGTACTCAATGTATTTCTATGGAGCAGCTCCAGGAATTGCTGAAAGCGCAGCGCGAGCATTACAAGAGAAACATCCTGCTTTGATAGTCGCAGGCATTTGTTCACCGCCCTACCAATCTATTTTGGATGTGGATGTGGCATTGCTGGATGAGATTAAGGCGGCTAAACCAGATATTTTATTGGTCGCGTTAGGCAATCCCAAGCAAGATAAATGGATTGGCATGTATGGTCGAATGCTGGGTGTTCCAGTGGTGATCGGCATCGGTGCGACGCTTGATTTTATTGCTGGAGAGGTGAAACGCGCACCAGAATGGATGCAGCGGGCTGGTTTGGAATGGGCATTCCGATTCCTTCAGGAACCACGTCGTTTGTGGAAACGATATGTGGTTGATATGTTTGTATTCGGCTTGTTTTTTACGCGGCAATGGTGGTTCATGCGACGGGGTAATATGTCTTCTTCGTTATTACCGACAAATGATTCCATTATTGTGGAAGACACGGCCGTTCTCAACATAAAAGGTCGATTAACCATTGAAAATCGGGATTCCTTCTTAGAAAAAGGGCAAGAAGTGTTGGCGGAAACGCCATTCCTCATTGTCAATTTGAGCGAAGCAACGTTCTTGGATAGCACGGCATTAGGGTCATTGGTTGGTTTGGCAAAGCAGGCGCGTGATACAGGTGGCAAGATGTGGCTAACGGCCGTTCCCGAAAACATCCACCGAACAATCGCCCTTATGCGACTGGATCGCTTTTTTGACATGCTGGAAGATGTGGACGCAGGATTGGCCGCCCGTCACACACGCGACCAACGGATGACAGCCGATATATTTACAACAGAACCAGAACCAGAGCAGGAAACAGAGGCCGCCGGCAAGTGGCAAGTGGCAAAGATGCCCCGTCGCCTTGATGCAACGACTGCACCACAGATTACAGAAAGTTGTAAAGCTCATTTAGAAGAGCATTCTTATTTAATCCTTGATTGTTCTGAGATGGTGTTCTTGGCTAGTGCTGGATTAGCCATGTTTGCTGGAATTAACCGACAGGCAGAAAAGCAGGGCGGAGAATTGCGTGTAGCTGGCTGTACAAAAGATTCCTTGCGTGTGATCGAGATGATGCGCTTTGACAAGGTACTGTCTTTATTTGACAATGTGGCTGAGGCAATGAAGGGTTAAGTCATATGCAGATAATTCTTCTGGCAACGGGTGAAACTGATAAATTACGGCCGTTAACCCAAAACATCCCCACACCCATGCTTCCCGTCGCCAATCGGCCAGTTATGGTCTACATGATTGAACTGCTGGCACGGCAGGGAATTAAAAAAATAATGGTCAGCCTCTATCATATGGGTGGCAGCGTTGAGGCTTATTTTGGCGACGGCCGTCGTTGGGGCATAGAGATCGAGTATGTGTTGCAGCGTGAGGCGTGGGGAACGGCTGGTGCGCTTAAATGTGCTGAGTATTCAGTGCGTGAAACGTGCATGGTTCT
>CAYSDT010000557.1:0-2167 GCA_964429835.1 uncultured Ardenticatenaceae bacterium
CGTAAAAGCTCAACATCGGCCGCTTCGGTGGCGTATGTCTGCCCAGCGGTCGGCCAATCGGCGATGATGAGCGCGTCTGCCCACCCTTCGTCGGGCGCAATGCCAATCCCCGATTCGACACAGGCCGCTTTCAACTGCTGCCACGTCTCTTCGGTCACAAATGGGATAAACGGATGGAGCAATCGCAAGCTGTCGTCTAACACGTTGCGGAGAACCGCCAACGTCGTCCACGCCATCGCCCCGCCGCCGCGCATCTGCACTTTGGCAAGCTCCACATACCAATCGGCAAAGTCGCCCCAGATGAAGTCGTATGCTTGGCGACCAGCTTCACCGTATTGATAATTGTCCATCAACCGATCAACGGCCGTTATCGTCTCAGACAGTCGCGTCAAAATCCATTTATCAGCAGCGGTGTACACCATCACCTCTGGTTTGTCAGCCGCCGTCGCATTATCCAAACTATGGGCGATGAATCGCGCCGCATTCCAAATTTTGTTGGCAAAATTACGATTGCTGGCAACCTTATCAATCGCCAAATTGAGATCGTTGCCCGGTGTGCCGCCCGTCAACAGCGTGAAGCGCAGCGCGTCGGTGCCATATTCGCCCATCACGATGAGCGGATCGGTGACGTTGCCCGACGTTTTGCTCATCTTTTTGCCCTTGTCGTCGCGCACCAAGCCGTGCAAGTAGACGGTGTGGAAGGGGATGTCGTTGGTGAAGAGCAGGCCGCTCATCACCATGCGGGCGACCCAAAAGAAGAGGATGTCGTACCCCGTTTCCATCACGTCGGTGGGATAAAAGCGTTCTAAATCGGCCGTTTGTTCCGGCCAGCCGAGCGTGGAGAACGGCCACAAGCCGCTACTGAACCATGTGTCCAACACGTCGGGGTCTTGCTCGATGTTTGCGCTGTTGCAATGGGTGCAAACGTCGGGGTCTTCGCGCACGACGGTGTGGCCGCCGCAATCGGCGCAATGCCACACAGGGATGCGATGTCCCCACCACAATTGGCGGCTGATGCACCACGGCTGGATGTTGTCCAGCCAGTTGTCCCACACTTTCTCGAACCGATCTGGTACGATGCGGACACGGCCGCTGTGAACGGCCGCCAACCCCATTTTTGCCATCGGTTCCGCGTCAACAAACCATTGTCGGCTGACGAGCGGCTCGATAATTTCACCGCCGCGTTGACTGCGCGGCACGGCGTGGGTGATGTTTTCCACTTTAATGACCATTCCCGCCGCTTCCATATCTGCCCAGATTTTCTTGCGGCAATCAAAGCGATCCATCCCCGCATAATCGCCCCCATTTTCGTTGAGGGTCGCATTTTTGTTCATGATGTTCAAAATCGGCAACCCATGTTTTTGGCCGATGGCGAAATCGTTCGGGTCATGGCCGGGCGTGATTTTCAACGCACCTGTGCCGAATTCCATATCCACATATTCATCGGCAATGATCGGAATTTCGCGCCCCAACATGGGGACGATGCACGTTTTGCCAATGAGGTCGCGGAACCGTTCATCGTCAGGATGGACGGCAACGGCCGTATCGCCCAAGATCGTCTCAGGGCGGGTGGTGGCGACGGGGATGTATCCCCCGTCAGCCATCGGGTAGTTGAAATGGTACATGTGGCCGGATTCTTCGGCGGTTTCTACTTCTAGGTCGGAAACGGCCGTTTGTAATCCCGGCGACCAGTTGACCAGATACTCAGCCTGATAAATCAGCCCCATCTGGTACATCCGCACGAACGCCTCACGCACAGCGCGGGTCAACCCTTCGTCAAGCGTAAACCGCTCCCGATCCCAGTCGCACGACGCGCCCAATCGCCGAATTTGGCGGGTGATGTGGCTGCCATATTTTTCCTTCCACGCCCACGCATGTTCCAGAAATTTCTCGCGCCCAATCTCTTCCAGCGTCACCTCTTCAGTGCGGAGCAGCATGTTTGCGACCTGCAACTGGGTGGCGATGCCCGCATGGTCAACGCCGGGAACCCACAGGGCGGCATACCCTTGCATTCGCGCCCGTCGGATCATCAAATCCTCAAGGGCGACGAACATCGCGTGTCCCATATGCAATTCGCCCGTCACATTTGGCGGCGGGATGGAGATGGTGAACGGTTTTGCATCTTGCGGCCGGGCTTCGGGCTTGAACCAGCCATTGTCCTGCCACC
>CAYSDT010000558.1:0-2158 GCA_964429835.1 uncultured Ardenticatenaceae bacterium
GATTGTAATAGTTTCGCTAGAGGATGTCCAGATGGATACAGTTTATGAATGATATAGTGGATTGGCGCGGCATTGCGGCGATGGTGGAGCGGGTGGCGACGGGGAAGGGACGGGTGCAAAACGGCCGTTTTTCCATCGAAGGCCGTCAGCTTTTCCAATTTGCCATCGAAGCAGGAGCGCAGATTGAACAGGCATTGGTGGGGGAAACTGCCGAACCACAACTGTTAGCCGATTTGGAGGCGATGGGTTGCGAGGTCGCCATCGCCCCCGCAGAGGTGTTGGCACGATTGAGCAACGGGCGCGGCTTGGGCGAACTGTTTGGGCTGTTGCGATTGCCATCGCCCGTGTCGTTGACTGGTTTTGTTGCCGAGCGTGACCGCGCACTACTTCTCATAGCCATCGACATTCTTGATCCCGGCAACGCAGGGGCGATGGTTCGCACGGCGTTGGGGCTGGGCGCGGCGGCCTTTATCGCCGTTGGCGGCACAGACCCATTTCATCCTAAATCGGTTCGTACGGCGATGGGCGGCGTGTTCGCGTTACCCATCCTGCATTACGAAACGTACGCGGCGTTGGCGGCTGAATTGGCGGCGTGCGGGGTGCAGACGGTGGCGACGGTTCCCGTCGGCGGGATGCGATTGGGAGAGGTTGAATTTGGGGGAAAAACGGCCGTTTTGATGGGAAACGAAGCGCGTGGTCTGCCGCCAGCTATTTATGAAGCGGCTGATATTCGTACAACCATCCCCATGTCGCCTAAACTGGAATCATTTTCGGTCAATGTAGCTGCTGGCCTGATACTTTACGAAGCTGGAATTTCAGGAGAGACCTGACAGGTTTTCTAATGATACTTGTGTAAAACGGAACGACTTGGCAAACCTGTCAGGTCTTACTCCCCATCCAAAGACAGTTGCAACTGCTTGTTCAACTTAGCCAGCGCATCGCTCAGGCTGCTTCGTTCAGTGTGTGAAATGTAGTTGAGGCGTGTCTGATTGTACGCTTCATGCTCGGCCATGACCTGTTCCCGTATTTGCTTTCCCTTTGGGGTGAGTACGAGGCGATAAGAACGGCCGTCTGTCTCATGTTTGCGCCGTTCAGCGTATCCTTCCGCTTCCAACCCTTTGAAAATGCGGGTCGCATTGCTTTTGTCGCAGAACATCTTCTCGCTTAATCGTTTTAGCGAGAGGTTAGGCTCATCGCCCAGATGGACGAGGGCGTAAAAACGGGGGGCGGTCAGGTTGTAGCGGGAGAAAAGGACGCGGTCGCCGAAATCAAGAAGTAAAAAGGCTTCTTTAAGCAGGTTGTAGAGTGCTGTTTGGTCGCTTGTGGACATGAATAATTGCTCTTTTATTGATTATTTCTGAAATGTAGTTGATGGCTCAACTATATCAGTTTGATAGAGACTGGTCAAACTGGATAAGAGTGCGTATGCTCATTTTATTTGGGCGTATTTCATTTACTTTAGCTGGCGAATAAATTCGCGCCTACGGTTGCAAAGTCGGCCTTCGCCGACTGGTACCTAGACCGCGTAGGCGGTCTTTGCAGATGTAGCAGCAGATTTATCTGCCGTGTTTTTAAGTAAATGGAACACACTCGTTTTATTCGCATTGGCAGAGGATGATGAAATGGATGATCGGGTTGTAAGAACAAGCAAATTTATGAGTTATGTGCTTAGGCATCGGCCGCAGGCGATTGGGCTGCATCTGGATGAGCAGGGCTGGGCGATGGTGGATGAATTGATAGAAACGGCCGTTTCTCACGGAAAAACCCTTGATCGCGCCCTCATCAATGAAGTTGTCGCCAAAAACGACAAGAAGCGGTTCGCATTTTCGACCGATGGCACAAAAATCAGAGCCAGTCAGGGACATTCGATACCAGTTGATTTGGGATTAACGGCCGTTAATCCCTCACCGCTGCTTTTTCATGGCACAGCAACGAAATTTATGGAATCAATTCGTCAACAAGGGTTAGAGCCGCGTCGCCGCCACCATGTTCATTTGTCTGCTGATTATGAAACGGCCGTTAAAGTCGGTAGTCGGCACGGAACGGCCGTTGTGTTGCAAATTGATGCCGCGCAGATGGCTGCTGATGGATTTGATTTTTATCTGTCTGAAAATGGGGTTTGGTTGACGGATGTAGTTGCGCCAGAATACTTTATAGT
>CAYSDT010000559.1:0-2136 GCA_964429835.1 uncultured Ardenticatenaceae bacterium
ACTTAGACTGTTGATGATGCGATACGATATTAAATTAGAGTATGCAATCGCCCTGTATTTCGGGGAGACCTGACAGGTTTTACGAAGATACTCGTGTAAAATAAGAGGTCTTGATGAAACCTGTCAGGTCTTTACCCCAAGTTATTGAGATGTTACGATTTGGGCGACAATCTCCCAATTATGTACAACGCCCTGTTGCGGGGCTATACTTTGCCTATGAGCGAATTTGCGATTGAAACCGATGGGTTGGGCAAGGTGTACGCGGACAAAAAGAACGGGGCCGTAACGGCCGTTTCCAACATCAATCTCCGCATCAAAAAAGGGGAACTGTTCGGGCTGCTCGGCCCCAACGGCGCGGGCAAAACCACGCTGGTCAAAATGCTCTGCACCCTCATCGCCCCCAGCACGGGCGATGGGCGCGTGGCGGGCTTCGATTTGGCGCAAACGGGCGATATTCGGGCGGCGGTTGGGCTGGTCGTGCCAGATGAGCGCAGTTTTCATTGGCGGCTGTCGGCGCGGCGTAATTTGACCTTTTTCGCGGCAATGTATGGAATAAACGGCCGTTTTGCCCAAAATCGCATCACCCATCTATTAAAAGAAGTCGATCTAGTCGAAGCCGCCGACAGATCGTTCGGTAAATTTTCCAGCGGGATGCGCCAACGGCTCGCCATCGCCCGTAGTTTGTTGCACAGCCCACAAATTTTATTCCTCGACGAGCCAACCCGCAGCCTTGACCCCATCGCCACTGAAAAATTGCACGATTTACTGTTGCGGCTGATGGCCGAGCGTGAAATGACGGCATTTTTGATTACGCATGATTTAGCGGAGGCGGAAAAATTGTGTGGGCGGGTGGGGTTGATGAACAACGGCCGTTTACATTCCATCGGCCGCCCCGCCGATTTACGCCGACAACTGCACCCGTACCGTGATTATCGCATCGAAACGGAGGCGGAAACGGTGACGTTTCGGGCGGAAGAAGGGGATGGACAATTAACGGCCGTTATCGACCAATTGCGCCAACAAAACATCGCCATTCACTCCATCGACAGTGAACCGCCCAGTTTAGAAGACGTTTTCATGCAGGCGATGGGAGGGGCGGATGAGATTTGCTCTTAGCCAGCGAATAAATTCGCGCCTACGTGCAACCTTCGGTTGCTTGCAAAGTCGGCCTTCGCCGACTAGATACCAGTCGGCGAAGGCCGACTTTGCAACTGTTGCTGCGGTTTTAACCGCCGTTTTAACCGCCGTGTTCACGGGGGACAGATGAATACCTTCCACCGCCTATGGGCGTTCCTCGTGCGCGACTTTTATAACGAAACGAGCTACCGTTTTGCCTTCCTCATCAGCATCGGTGGCGTATTTTTGCGGGCGTTGACCTTCTTTTTCCTTTCGGGCTTCATCGAAAGCGCGACCACGCCCATCGCCGACAGTTACAACGGCGATTATTTCTCGTTTGTCATCATTGGCATCGCGCTTGGTGGCTATTTTGGCACGGGGCTGACCAGTTTCGCCAACGGTTTGCGCCAAGCGCAAGTGACTGGCACGCTGGAAGCGTTAATGATGACCCCAACGGCCGTTTCCCTCATCATTCTCGGCTCATCCCTGTGGAGCTATGTGTATACCACCTTTCGGGTGTTGCTTTACCTGCTCATCGGCGCGTTATTCTTGGGCTTAGATTTGAGTAATGCCAATTACGCGGCGGCGATACTCGTGCTGTTGCTCAGCATCGTTTCGTTTGCCAGCATTGGCATTATCACCGCCAGCGTGATTATGGTGGTGAAAAGGGGCGATCCAATAACGGCCGTTTTTGGCAGTGTCGCCAACCTTGTCGGCGGCGTGTTTTTCCCCATCGCCGTGCTGCCGGGATGGTTACAGGTGGTCGCTAATCTGCTGCCGCTCACTTACGCCCTCCGCGCCATGCGGGCAGCGTTGCTGGATGGCGCATCGTGGCAAACCATCGCCCCCGACGCGCTGGCGTTGCTTGTGTTTTGCGTCGTGCTGTTGCCGCTGTCGTTGTTTATTTTCCACTACGCTGTGGAGCGGGCGCGGCGGGATGGTAGTTTGGCGCAGTACTAAATAATGAATAATGAATTTTTAACGGCCGTTTACCCCACACAACAAAAAAGCACTGCAATC
>CAYSDT010000560.1:0-2127 GCA_964429835.1 uncultured Ardenticatenaceae bacterium
TCCCTTCGCAGAACTGCTTGAGCGTGTACGCGATGTGTTGCTAGACGCTTATGCTCACCAAGAGATGCCTTTTGAAAAGCTCGTTGACAAACTGAGCAACACACGAGACCTTAGCCATACACCCATCATCCAGATTCTTTTTAACATGGTCAACACCCCCATTGAACATGCGCGGGTAGACAATGCACGTTTATCATCATTACTTTTTGATCGTGGAGCGGCACAGTTTGATATTTCAGTGTCCATCATTTTAGAAGAGCATTTCCCCGTTGATCCGCAAATAGCAGTCGAATACAACACCGATCTGTTTACATCTGAAACAATCAAACGTTTTCTGTCACATTATAAAGAGCTTTTAACGGCCGTTATCGCCGCACCGCACCAACCCATCTCCAATTATGAAATGCTGACGACCACCGAGCGGCAACAGTTACTACAGGGATGGAATCAGACGGAGATGGCGTATCCGCGTCAATCATGTCTGCACGAACTTGTTGTTGAACAAGCAGAACAACGGCCGAAACAAACGGCCGTTTCCTTCCAAAACCAATCGCTCACTTACCAACAACTGGATCGACGATCTACGCAAGTCGCCCGCCATTTGCAAACACTAGGCGTTGGCGCAGAAAGTATCGTTGGCATATTCATTGAACGATCTGTAGAGATGGTCGTCGGCTTATTGGGCATTCTTAAAGCGGGCGGCACATACCTGCCGATTGACCCCACATTCCCAAGCGAACGACTCGCCTTTATGGTCGAAGATGCCCAAGTGGACATCATTTTGACCCAATCTACGCTGGTAAATGATGAACCAGCAGCAGAAGCCGCCCATCCTATTTGTCTGGATACCGATTGGGCTGAAATCGCCCAGCAACCCATCACCCCCCTGCCCGCCATCGCCAAACCAGAAAATTGCGCCTACATTATTTACACATCTGGCTCGACTGGAAAACCAAAAGGGGTGCAAATTGAACACCGTAACGCGGTGAATTTCCTTGCCACGATGCGGGAAAAGCCAGGCATCAACCCTGACGATATTTTGTATTCGGTGACGACACATTCATTTGACATTTCAGTTTTGGAGATTTTCCTGCCGTTGACAAGCGGGGCGCGTGTTGTCATTGCCGATTCATTGACCGCCGCCGATGGCCGCGCCATCAGCAAGGCGTTGCAGCAGCATCAAGCCACCATCATGCAGGCCACGCCCACCACTTGGTCGATGCTTGTGGATGCGGGTTGGCAAGGAACGGCCAGTCTGCGTCGGGTACTTTGCGGCGGCGAGGCACTTTCACGCCAATTGGCGAACGCCATTTTGGAACGAGATGTTGAATTATGGAATATGTACGGCCCGACAGAGACAACCGTCTGGTCATCCATCCATCGCGTTCAGGCTGGCAGCGGGCAAATTCCGATTGGCCGCCCCGTCGGTAACACAAGTTTATACATTTTAGACCCACACGGCCGTCCCGTTCCCATCGGTGTGACTGGTGAATTGTACATTGGCGGCGATGGTGTCGCTCGCGGCTATCTTAATCGGCCAAATCTAACAGCCGAGCGATTTTTGCCCGACCCCTTTGCCACCAACGCCAATGCCCGCATGTATCGCACAGGCGATTTGGCGCACTACACCGCCGATGGTGTGGTTGAATATCTGGGGCGAACTGATTTTCAGGTCAAAGTACACGGACATCGCATCGAATTGGGTGAAATCGAGTCGTTAGTGACGGCTTATCCGCCAGCACGCGAAGCGATTGTCACCGTTTATGACAACGAGGGCGACCAGATATTGGTCGCTTACATGGTGCTGCATACGGATGCAGAACGTCCAACAATAACGGCCGTTCGTGACTACCTGCGCCAATCGCTGCCCGATTACATGATTCCATCCGCTTTTGTCTATCTGGACGCATTTCCGCTTACGCCTAATCGTAAAATAGATCGCAAAGCGTTGCCCGCCCCCGACAGCTATCGCCCCGATTTAGACAATCAGTATGCCGCGCCGCGTAATGATGTGGAAACGGTGCTGACCACGATTTTGGCAGATTTGTTGGGTATCGAAAAAGTGGGCATCCGTGATGATTTCTTTGAATTGGGAGGGGATTCATTAACTGCAATTCAATTAATTCC
>CAYSDT010000561.1:0-2126 GCA_964429835.1 uncultured Ardenticatenaceae bacterium
GGCCTTTAGGTCGCGCAAAAGTGGACGGGCTGGCGGAATCGTTCGACTTCATCGGACTAAATTATGACACGCGCTTTTATGTCCGCTTCACGGGGGTCTTGCCTCCGCATCGGCAATTGTTGGAATCAGAATGGGGCGAAGAGGCGATTATGAGCGACCATAATTTCGGCGAACTGTACCCCACAGGGCTGTTCCAACTCATCTCCAGCCTGCTGAAATATGACAAGCCGATTGTCATCAGTAGCAACGGCTTGCCCGACGCGGATGACAGTTCGCGCCCCGCCTTTATTCTCACCCACTTGCGCGAAGTGTGGCGGGCGATCAGCTTCTGTTTTCCAGTGATGGGGTATTACCATCACAGCTTGACGGATGCGGCCGAGTGGCAACACGACTGGAGCCATCGCTTCGGTTTAATCGCCGTTGACCGTGAAAGCGGCGACCGCCATCCCCGCCCCAGTGCGAAAATGTACAGTGAAATTTGTCATAATCGGCGGATTGATAGTGAAATAACGGCCGTTTATGCCCCATATCTGCTACCCATCCTGTTCCCATCGCCAAAGATGAGAAAATGAATTACATGAATTATCACCATTACCGTGAACCTAAGACCTGACAGGTTTCATCAAGACCTCTTATTTTACACGAGTATCTTCGTAAAACCTGTCAGGTCTCCCCGAAATATTGAGAAGATACGTTTACACTTATAATTATCACGATGATATTTACCAATGAAACAGTTTAGACGTATCTTATTCGCCCTAGCCCGCTCCACCTTTGCTGGCTGGATTGTTGGCTGGACATTCACCCATATGAGCTTTATCATCCCCGTAAAACGCCTGCGCGAGACTGAAAATGTCATCGCCTTCTATCACCCCAAACCAATTTATCCTGTGCATATTTTGCTGGTTCCCAAGCGCAAATTGCCCAATCTGATGGCGATCAGCACCGCCGAAGCCGACTTTTTCACCGACCTGTACAAAATCACCCAAGAGCTTGTGGTTGAATTGGCATTGGAAGAGGAGGGATACACGCTTCTGGTGAATGGCGGGGCGTATCAAGATGTGCCTCAGCTTCATTACCATCTCGTTTCAGGGGCGATGGTTCATGAAGCGTAAAATCATTTGAGGTGACTGTCACCTGATCCATGTAACATCTCAATAACTTGGGGTAAAGACCTGACAGGTTTCATCAAGGCATCTCGTTTTACACGAGTATTTTTGAAAAACCTGTCAGGTCTCCCCGAAATACTGAGAAGATACTGATCCATGAATAAAAAAACGACACTCCCCATCTGGTTTCTCCCCATCGCCATCTTTTTGCTGTTGCTATTGGCGTTGCAACCCCTGCTGCACGGCCATATGTCGTGGCAGGGGGATGGACTATTGCATTTTGTCCGCCTGGCGCAGCTCGAACGTGCCGTCCGCTTCGGCGACCTTTTCCCCCGCTGGACGGCCGATTTAGGATACGGTTACGGCTTCCCGCTGTTCAACTTTTACGCCCCGTTCAGCTACTACGTCAGCGTCATTCCCCACTTGTTGGGCTTGCCGCTGTCCCTTTCGTTACAACTCAGCTACGCCTTGGCGATGGGAACGATGGGAACGGGGATGTTTTTGTGGGCGCGGAAAGTTTTGGGCGAAAAGGCAGGAATCATCGCCGTTTTCACCATCATCTACACCCCCTACATGCTCTCCAACCTGTACCACCGCGCCGCCCTCGCCGAACTATGGGGGCTGGCGTGGCTGGTCGTCACCCTTTGGGCAATTGCAACAGTCGAGACCTGTGAGGTTTCTAAACCTCACAGGTCTCGACTGTTGCTCGCCGCCATCAGCTACGCCCTGCTCATCCTCAGCCACAACATCACCGCCATGATCGGCACGCCGATCATCATCGGCTACCTGCTCTTCACCTTCTGGCAAACACGAACCAATTGTCAATTGTCAATTGTCAATTATCAATTATCAATTATTGTGCTAGGGCTTGCCCTAGCCGCTTTCTTTTGGATGCCGGCCTTCTTTGAAAAAGAAGCCGTACAGATCGAAAACCTGACCAATTCTGCTAATTTCACCTACGAAAACCACTTTTTAACGCTCAAAGAGCTATTTGCATGGCCGCAAACGGCCGATTCC
>CAYSDT010000562.1:0-2125 GCA_964429835.1 uncultured Ardenticatenaceae bacterium
AAGCATACGAACGGCCGTGTTTATTTTACTGCCTTCAAAATCTTCACCATCGGGGTCGATTAGGCGCATGTCAGTAGCCGCCTTGGAAGCGTCACCGATAATCTTCAAAACATTATCTTCTGACGGGTCAACATTACCAAGATTGTCATACCGTCTATCACACTCATCAATGTAATCTAGCAAGCTAGCAGACGGTTCAACGGAAACAATCGTTACCTCGCCACCTTCCAATTCGGGCAGCTTCAACCCCATCGCCCGCCAATCGTATTGCATATCAGAAAACACATGCAACATCCGCAACAACTCAGGTACGTTATTGAATTTTGCAAAGCGAGTATTTAATTTATACCCCTTCCCAGAATGTCGCATTTCAATCATGGCAACGGACTCGCCAAAAGCGGCCGCCCATGCGTCGAAGTGGTGCGTACCAGATTCTAGCAAACCATCGTAGTTAAAGTATCTCTGCAATGTCCACGCCTCGGCGACGGAGTTGGATATGGCCGTACCAGTTGCACCAACAAGCGTTGATTTTGCTCGCTTGTTGATCGCGCATCCACACTCGATATTATCAAGCAAAAGACTGCCACACTCACAACGACGGGATAGCCATTGTGTTTTCAGAAACATATCAAAAGCCCTGCCAGATTCCGAACTGGTTACGCCAGACATTCTCATCTTGGTGTTGATAAACAGATTCTTGAATAAATGCACCTCATCAACGAATAGAGCGTCAACACCAAGCTCCGACCAGCCAACGGGAGTAAGTACATCCTGAGCCATCTTGTCCCTACGCTTGTCAAGTTTGGTCTGTAAATTAGCTATCTTTTTTTCCATCTGCTTGACGGTGATACGGGTGTGGTCGTCATACTTGTCGTAACTGGGGGAGTCGGTAATACCATCGACAAATTCTCTCATTTGATACATCTGGTGATGGACGAACTCTTCGTACATTTCGTCAGATGTTGGTATCCGCTCAAAACCGTTGTGCGTAATGACAATTGCATCATAGCTACCAACTGCAATTTTAGACAGCATCTCGCGCCGCTTGTGCTTGGATAGCTGCTTGCTGTTGACAGTCAACACCCGCGCTCCAGGGTATATCCGCTGGAAGTCGGTAGCGTACTGCTCCAGCATATGGTTAGGAATAACGTGCATAACTTTTTCACGCAATCCCAATCGCTTTAGCTCCATGCCGATACAGATCATAACGGCCGTTTTGCCAGCACCAACCATGTGCCATAACAACTCAGTCGGCTCTTGAATACCGCGCCAAATGGCGTTTCTTTGGTGCTTGTGAAAATCAAACAGTTCGTCGGCAATGCCAGGCAATGTCAAATGAGATCCGTCGTATTTGCGCGGAATGATGGAATTAAACTGGTCGTTGTAAATCGTTTCCAACGTATCACGACGGCCGTCATCCAGCCATAACCACCGCTCGAAAGCAATCTGTATCTCACTCGCCTTTTCTTTGGCCGCAAGAGTGGCATCCATATTGACAATATACTTTGTTCTACCCTTGACCTCGATAGAATCCTTGACGGCAATCGTCCGTGAATTCAGCATCATCTTCACCAAGTCGGAAGATGACAGTCGCCGCGTTCCCCACTTGGCAAACGTCAACGGTGAGCCGTAAAAATCACCGCCAACCGTCCACTCCGCTTGCGACGGCACATAAGAAACGCGCAAGCCGCCATAACGTGGGGCGGAGTATTCATACTCACTGTCGCCATCTGGAATACCAAAGCGATTAACAGTGCTGTCGTCGATGTTCAACTCATTTGCGAACTGTTCTACGAACTGCTCTGGAACCCATCCAGCACCTAACTTGACGTAAATATCACCGGCTTCAAGATACACGGGGACGACATCTTGCAAGGCGGCTACATTGGCCTCAAATGATTGATCTGACTGAGCGGCTATCTCAGCAAACGCCAACTTGCGCCGGACATTGCCAGATAGATACTCCTCTGCAAGAACGTGCGACATATCAACGGGGTCAACAAACAGAATGTCGCCTAACTCATACACCATTTCCTCAGTGCTAACGCCAGTCAATTGCTCCATCCGTTCCCAATCTATGGAGCCAACTTCATTCAACGAAATGTTCAACGCCTCAGCCGCGCTG
>CAYSDT010000563.1:0-2119 GCA_964429835.1 uncultured Ardenticatenaceae bacterium
GGGAGTATAAGTTGTCCGCTGTTGTTTGCAAAAATAACGGCCGTTTTCTCCATATTCTTACCCTATTACTGTAACTCTTTTAACGCTGATATGGGGAAACGCTGATAAAAATCCTGCTTTTTTATCAGCGTTCACCCGTATCAGCGTCCTTCTGTAAAGATGAAAGTAGTATGCAATCGCCCTGCATGATTAAGTGGAACTGTTACCCTATCTGACGTATCATTGCTGTGATATTGATTGAAAATAGAAACAGTGGAGATAAATCATGGAACAAATTCCCGTATTTCGTTCATTCATCACAGGCGACGCTCTTGCCGAGCGCATCACGGCCGATTATGGCTTCGATGAACCTGTCCGTTGCAAATTATTCAGCAAATTGATTCGCACCCAAGACAATGATCATTACCGCGTGACCGTTGGCGACAAAAAATATGTCGCCCGCATATATCAGCAGGGTGGCTGTTTGGGACGGCAAGAGTCGGATTATCAATTTGAGATGGAATGGCTGCTGTTTTTGGCCGAGAATGGGCTGCCCGTCACCACGCCAGTTGTACAGAAAAACGGCCGTTTACTGTCCCCTCTCAACGCCCCCGAAGGCGTTCGTTACTATACTCTGCTCACCTTCGCCGAAGGTAAGCCGATGGAATTGGATAATGCCGAACATTTCTTCACCGTCGGTGCGACGATGGCGAAAATGCACATGGTTTCCAACAGTTTCAAAAGCAAAGCGCACCGCACACCGATGGATTTAACCTTTTTGGTCGATAAGCCAGTGGAACGATTGCGCCAAGTGTGGAAGGAAGATGACGACCGCGAAGATGATTTGGACACGATTATAACGGCCGTTACCGAAGCAAAAAATCAAATTCTTGACCTCATCGACAATGAACTCAACTCTAATGACAGTTGGGGAGTCATCGGCGGCGATTTTCATCAGGGCAACGCCTTTATGACCGATGACGACGAATTGATGTTCTTCAATTTCGACTGGTGCGGCTACGGTTGGCGTTCTTACGACATCGCCTGCTTCCTTTCCAACAGCAATTTGATTCACCGCGACGAGGCGTTGTCGGAGGCGTTTTTCGCGGGCTATTATTCACAACGGCCGTTATCCGATAATGAACACGCGGCCATCGCCCCGTTCCTCACCATTCGCCGCGCTTGGCTGACGGCGTATTTCACGATGAACGAAGGCATCGCGGGCTACACTTTCATCGCCCCCGCTTGGATTCGGGACGACTGAGATTGACGGGAGACCTGACAGGTTTTTTTACAATATCCGTGTAAGACGCGAGGCATTGGTGAAACCTGTCAGGTCTTTTCCAAAAACAGAATGCGTCACGCAGATTATGACCAAATAGCGGCCGTTTTTGACGGCAATGCGGATCGGCTGGACATTCCAGCCGATGCCGTGCTGGGGCGACTGTTACAGCATAACCCTGATGCTCGCATTTTGGATGTGGGGTGCGGGACGGGGAATTATACCGCCGCCCAGCAAACCGCGTTTTCTGGTGGGCGATGGGCGGGTTTTGATCCATCGCCTGAGATGTTGGCGGTGGCACGGGGGAAAATAGGGGGAACTCTTTCTCAATCTGTTGCTGAACAGATGCCTTATTCTGCCCGTAGTTTCAATTACATCGCTGCCAATTTTGTGTTCCAGCACTTTCAAGATAAAACGGCCGTTCTTAACCAACTAACCCGCATCCGCAAACCTGACGGCCTGCTCCGCATCTATAACCTCTGCCCTGAAAAAATGCCCAACTGGTGGGTCTACCAATTGTTTCCCGAAACAGTAGCGATTGATGAGCAACGCTTCTGGTCTGTTGCCCGAATTGTTGATGGGCTGGAATCCCGTGGATTAGTTGTGGGAGTGGAGATTGAGGTTAGGGGGGTAAAACGGCCGTTAATCGAACTCCATACCCAAATTTTGAACCGTGACACCTCCCAAATCGCTATTTTGAATGTTGACGAATACACCGCTGGCTTGGAACGTGTGGAAAAACAACTTGCAGTCAATTCACAGGCGATGATTGAGTATGAGATTGCTTTTTTGCACTGTTTGGCGGGGAAAAAGAAACAATCAACAGCCAACAATCAACTGAAAACTGAAAACGGGGAT
>CAYSDT010000564.1:0-2108 GCA_964429835.1 uncultured Ardenticatenaceae bacterium
TGTTCATTTTGGGCGACCCCGTGCTGGCGGTGGGGCTGTTTGTCATCAGCTACACATTGGCCGAAATGGTACGGCCGTTTTGGTATGGATTATATGATCGCGTTGGCGTAGAACGGCCGTTACTGGCTCAACGCATCGGGCTTGGCCTTGTTTACCTGCTGGCATTGCTGGCCGCGATTGCCGTCGCTCAATCGGTGAATCGCGGGGACGAAAACAGCCTGATTTTTATGTTTTTTGTCGGTTTGGGATACGCCATCCCCTATTTGTTGTTCAGTTTTATATGGTGGATGGGTCAAAGGCGACGACTGTCGCTCTTCATCACCAAAGCCATCCCCCGCCTGTTTGTGGCTGCTTTTGGCGGCCTTGCAGGGGCGATACTGATCAGCATCGCTTACGAGCAGAGCGGCTTACCCGCCCTTGTTGTTTTTGCATTTGGCAGCTTCATTTTCAGCCTGCTGCTATGGAATACATGGGAGCGTAAGTTCCTGTTGGAGCAGCAAGTACAACAGATTGCCCGCTTTAATCGCACAGGGCAGACGTTGCGCGGCACACTTGATTTGCAGACGGTCATCGCCCAAACGTACACGGAGTTGATGCAGTTGGTGGGCATTGACGGCTTTACATTGGCGTTGCAGGACGGTGATGGTTGGCAGTTCACCCATCGCCCCCCCAGCCCGCTTACTGAGCCTGACGATTTCATGGGATGGGTGTTGGCAAACGGCCGTTTTCTTAACGTCGAACGCAGCGACCTGCATTTTGCCCGCCAACACGCCCTCATCGCCCCCGACCCGATGCCCAATGCGTGGCTGGGCATACCCATTGAAGGCAACGATGGCACCGTCGGCGTGCTGGTTTTGCAACGCCACGCGCCCCATCCCCCGTTCAGCGGCTGGGAGCGGCAAGTGCTGTTGGCCGTCGCGGGGCAGGCCAGCGCATCGATTCAAAATGCGCGATTGCACCAAGAAACGGTGCGGCTCTACAACCTGACCGATGCCGCGTTGGGACAGCGATTGAACCAGTTACAAGCGTTGCTCGACGGCATGGGCGAGGGCGTATTGCTGTTAGACATGGACGGGGCGATGGTTTTAGTCAACCCGATGGCCGCCAACTTATTGGGCGATGTTCCCTCTTTGCACACCCATCCTTTCCCCGCCAACGCCGCACGGGGGATGGGCTTTGGCGCGGACGAGGCGATGGCATTATTGACGGCATTGCGGGCGGGCGAAACCCCATCGCCGCGACAGGAACTGTTCCGAAACGGCCGTTTGCATATTGAGCGCAGTGAAACGGCCGTTACCGACGCAGACGGCGCGGCCATCGGTTGGCTGATGCTGTTCCGCGACGTGACGGAAGCTGAAAAATTGGCCGAAAAGCGCACCGATTTAACCAACATGATCGTCCACGATTTACGCAACCCCATCACCAGCGTGATGAGCGCGATTAACCTGAGCAAGCGGCATGTGCAAGATGGCGACGCGGCGGCGATTGGCGGCTGGCTGGCGACAGCTGACCGCAGTGCCAACGATATGCTCGATATGGTCGATTCGCTGATGGATATTAACCGAATGGACGCGGGGCAGGCGATTGTGGAAGCGGAAGCGATGCGCCTGCCGCCGCTGATCACAACCGTGCTGGAGCGATTGCAACCGCTGGCCGATCAGAAGCGTATTGCGTTGGCATACGCGCCGCCCGCCGACCTGCCCGCTGTCTGGGGCGATGGGGAACTGCTGCGGCGACTATTGGTGAACTTATTGGATAATGCGTTGAAATTTACACCCGCAAACGGCCGTGTAACCATCACCCTGTCGCCTGAAATTGACGAGACGGGCGCAAGTGACGACGGCATCCGTTGCGCCATCAGCGACACGGGCGCGGGCATTCCCGCCGACGCGCAAACGCTGATTTTCGACCGCTTCATGCGGACAAATCAGGGCGGGGCGCAGGTGCGCGGCACGGGCTTGGGGCTGACATTTTGTAAAATGGTGATCGATGGGCATAACGGCCGTTTATGGGTTGAAAGCACCGACGAAGGCAGTCGTTTCATCTTCACATTGCCCGGCATCCCGCACTTCGAGATGGAATAAAATGATCCGCAGATTACGCAGATT
>CAYSDT010000565.1:0-2106 GCA_964429835.1 uncultured Ardenticatenaceae bacterium
GCGCCATCCCGCCCCTACGAAAAACCATTTGAATGTGAAGCAATTGCTGACTTTGTAATCGCTCTGGTGCAAGCGGGATAGGTCTGGGGGAAAACGGCCGTGCTGTTCGTGATCGTAGTTCGTAATCGTGATCGATTATGAATAAGGGCGCGTGTGCAAGCGGGATAGGACTGGGGGAAAACGGCCGTTTTATGTTACAATGCACACATGGAACGATGAAATGTCAACTTATTACATTCCATTAAATTTGAATAATTGGAGTACCTTTTGAAGATCAATCGCCTGATATGGCTAGACCAATACCTGATAAAAATCGAAGTTAAGCATGATGTTTATCGGGATGAGATACAAGAGGTGCTTTTAAGCAACTTCCGTATTCGCCGCGTTGGCAAAGGAAAACGCCATAAAGGTGAACACATGTATGCAGCATATGGTCGAACGCAAGCAGGACGCTATCTAATCATCTTTTTTATCCACAAATCGGGTAACGAAGCCCTGATTATCAGTGCCCGCGATATGGACAACAAGGAGCGTAAACAATATGAACGCAAATAAACAACTTCGTGATCCCATGCCTGATGAAACGGCCGTTATTGACGAACTCATCTCCTTTTGGGATACACACAGCACGGCCGATTATGAAGATGAAATGGAAGATGTGCATTTTGACATAGATATTCAGGAAGAAATCAGTGTTATCCGGCTGATACCAGAATTAGCCAGCGTCATCGGGCGCAAAGCCAAAGCAAGAGGTGTTACCTCAGAAACGTTGGTTAATTTATGGCTTGTTGAAAAAGCAGGAATGTCGGCTGCGATGGCGTAACCAAACCATCAGTTAAAAAATAAATGATTAAAAGCCCGACTAAAGTCGGGCTTTTTCTTTGCCACATTCTAATTTCCCCTCTACCATCCCAATATCCTCATTTCTGAATTGTCGTGGAAGACCTGACTGGTTTTATTATGATATTTGTGTAAAACGAGAAGTTTGAACAAAACCCGTCAGGTTTTTCCCGTGAGTTAAAAAAGATACGATTATTAGCTGGTTTTTTGGAGAATTATGTTTATTGTAGATGCACATTTGGATTTGGCGTACAACGCTTTGGCACACGGCCGTGATATGTCGTTGCCGCTTGAAGAATTACGCCAATTGGAAAGTAAGAACCACTCCACTCGTGGACGGGCGACGGTGACGTTTCCCGCACTGCAAGCGGGGGGCGTGGGATTGATTTTTGGCACGCTTTTTGTCTCGCCAGCGCACGGTTACAAGATGGACGGCATGTCCGAAGAGGTAGAGTATCACAATGCGGATGAGGCGTATGAGCAGGCGATGTTGCAATTGGATTATTATCATCGAATGGTTGAGACGCATGATGCGTTGCACCTCGTCACGTCCATCGCCGATTTAGATTACATTATCGCCAATGACAAACTGGGCATTGTGGTGCTAATGGAAGGGGCTGACCCCATCCGCACCCCAGATGAGCTTGCCGAGTGGCATGAACGCGGCTTGCGCCTTGTCGGCTTGGCGTGGGAAGACACGCGCTACAGTGCGGGGGCGTGGCGGGCTGGGAATGGGGGATTGACGAAGAACGGCCGTTACCTTCTCAATCAAATGGCCGTCCATCACACCATTCTTGACCTCACCCACATGAGCGAACAAGCCACGCTGGAAGCCCTCGACTTGTACGATGGGGCGATTGTCGCCACGCACAGCAACGGCCGTTCCTTGCTTGATAACCGAGAACGCCATCTTAGTGATTTGCAAATTCGGCGTATTGGCGAACGGGACGGGGTGATTGGTACGGTTTTGTACAATCGCTTTCTCAGCCCGACTTATGAGAAAGGCGACCCCAAATCGACGGTAACGCTCGACCATGTGATCGCTCATATTGATCACATCTGCCAATTGCTGGGCGATGCTGCCCATGTGGGTATTGGTTCAGATTTTGACGGCGGCTTTGGCGCGGATGCCATCCCTGCCGAATTGGACAGCGCGGTTGATTTATACAAAATTGGGCTGAAATTGGGTGAACGGGGGTACAGCGAGGTGGATGTTGCCAACATTATGGGCGGCAACTGGGTGAATTTACTGCGTCGTGCGTGGGG
>CAYSDT010000566.1:0-2097 GCA_964429835.1 uncultured Ardenticatenaceae bacterium
TCCAGATTGCGAAGTTGGCGGGCGCAAGCACCGTTTATGTGGTCGGCTCAGATGCGGAAAAGTGTGCATTGGCACGCGAATTGGGCGCAGATGTAACCATCAATCGTAGCGAAGCCGATTGGGGCAAGGCGATTTTCAAAGCGACAGCGCGGCAAGGGGTGGATGTGGTGATTGACAATGTCGGCGCGGCGACTTACGGGATGTCGTTGCGGGCGTTGAAAAAAGGGGGGCGATTGATCACGGTGGGCAACAGCAGCGGCGCGACATTCAGTTTCGACAATCGGTATCTATTCGGCAAACATTTGAGCGTGATTGGCAGCACGATGGGGCCGCGCACGGATTATGAAAAGGTGATGGGGCTTGTGTTTAACGGCCGTTTACACCCCACCATCGACTCCATCACCCCCCTTGCAGAAGCAAAAACCGCCCTGCAACGGTTGCAAGACGGGGATGTGCGTGGGAAGTTACTGTTGGCGGTTTGATAAGTATAAGTGCGTTGCACCTCAAAGGTGCGTCGCACTTATACTTATTAAATTGTGCGAACAGATGCTGTGGGCTGTTCGTTTACGGTCAGTTGAAAAATATCAGGACGGGCGTAATGGCCGACCACATCAAAATCAACTTTGGCGCGTACAATCTCGCCCATATCAAGTTCGGCGTACAAAACCCCCTCTGTATCATAAAGCGGCCCCGCGATGATTTCGCCTAATGGCGATATGATCGCGCTGCCACCGCGACACATTACCTCTGGCTGCGCGGCTAACTCTGGATGATCCCGCAAATTGTCGGGATACATATCTTTGGTCACAAACTGGTTGCAGCCCAAGACAAAGCAACGCCCTTCGCAGGCGATATGGCGCAGGGTGGCTTGCCATGTGTCGCGTGAATCAGCGGTGGGAGCCAGATAGAGTTCAACCCCTTTGCTGTACATGAACATGCGTGCCAGCGGCATGTAATTTTCCCAACAGGTCAATCCGCCGATTTTTCCGATTTCAGTAGACATGACGGGCATGGTGCTTCCGTCACCCTCGCCCCAAATCATCCGCTCTGCGCCAGTTGGCTTGAGCTTGCGATGTTTGCCGATTATTTCGCCGTCGGGGGCGAAGTACAGTTGGGTGCAGTAGAGCGTGCCGCCGTCGCGTTCGATGATGCCGATTGAGAGATGGATGTTTGCTTGGGAAACGGCCGTTTTTAATTTATCCGTCGCCGCGCTGGGAATTTCGACGGCGTTATCCCAGTATTGCTGCCATATTTGCCGACCTTCAGGCTTTCTGCTGCCGACGACCATCCCAAAACTCAGCCCGCGCGGGTAAGCGGGGACGAACGCTTCGGGGAAAAGCACGAGTTGGGCATCTTGCGCGGCCGCTTCATGGATGAGTTGGCACGCTTTGGCGATGGTCGCTTCGCGGTCGAACAGCACGGGGGCGGCTTGCACGACGGCAACTTTTACGGGATGGGTGGTTGTCATATTTGGGTCTCCTGATTCTTATGGGGGATGGGGTTATTATTAGAAATGGGACACTGATTTCGCAGATGAACACAGATAAAAAAAGCGAAGCCAATCAGTGTTCTGTTTTGTGGGAGTTTACTCTTCTTCCGTGTGAAGATTGCCCTCGTGTAAAATCATTAACTTTTGCCATATTTTGCGAGAGAGACCTGTGGTTAGATTCTCGACTTCATTAACGGCCGTTAATGCAATCGGATCATCAAAATTTTGTACATACAAAACCGAGATTTTGCCCACTAATGAGAGCATTTCGCTGCAATAATCGAGATAGCGCGTCAGTTGGAACGGGGTCATTTTATCGCGGGGTTTTACCACCCCTTTCGATTCCCATTGCAGGCGGCCGGGGTCTTTTGTCAACTGGTGCATGTCGATGATGTGAGCGATGGCGCGGAGTTCGTGAATAACCGTCAGGGCGCGACGGCGTTTGAAGCGGCGCTCCAGTGTGATGAAAAAGTAAATGGCGATGCTGATGAGAACGACATCATTGATTCCCGCTTCCAGCACCTGAACAAATTCGATCAGCGAGACCGTTTGAATCGGTGTGCTGACGGCCGCCAGCGTGCCAACAATGCCAAGCAGGATGAAAAAAA
>CAYSDT010000567.1:0-2081 GCA_964429835.1 uncultured Ardenticatenaceae bacterium
ACACGAGTATCTTTGAAAAACCTGTCAGGTCTCCCCGAAATACTGAGAAGATACATCCATGACAACAATGAATTTGCCCATTCCATCAAATAACGTCACGATCCTAATCGTGGATGACGCTCAAGACACACGCAATTTACTAACATTGATCCTGTCCACAAATGGCTACAGCGTACAAAGTGAGCCAAATGGAAAACAAGCCATCAGTCGCGTACAAACTGATCCCCCCGATCTGATTTTACTTGACATTATGATGCCAGATATGAACGGCTTTGACGTATGTTCACATCTAAAAGGAAACGAGCAGACAAAAGACATTCCCATCATTTTTATCAGTGCCCAAGACGATGTAAAAAACATCGTTAAAGCGTTCTACATGGGCGGTGTCGATTACATTAGCAAACCGTTCAATACCGCAGAGATATTGGCACGCATTGAAGCACATATCACCATTCAGCATCGCCAGATCAGCTTGGAAAAGCAAATTGAAGATTTAGATGCGTTCGCGCACACCGTCGCCCATGATTTGAAAGGGCCGCTCTCTTTGGTCACTGGATTTTCCGATTACCTCCTTGAAATAGATGATTTGAGCAATACAGAGGAGACGATGGAAGTTCTGCTCCACATCAAAGAAGCGGGGCATCGTGCTGTGAATATCATTGATGAACTACTGCTGCTTTCTGGTGTGCAAAAGAAAAAGGCACTGCTATCACCAGTCAATATGACGGCCGTTGTGCATAAATCGCAACAGCGATTGGAATTTATGGTCAATAACCACATGGGAGAGATTCAATTGCCATCCCATTGGCCGACCGCTTTAGGGTATGGTGCGTGGTTAGAAGAAGTTTGGGTAAATTACATCAGCAATGGGCTGAAATATGGCGGCTCACCACCCCAATTAACATTGGGGGCGGATGAATTGCCAGACGGTATGATTCGTTTCTGGGTTTCAGATAATGGGGACGGCATTGCACCATCA
This sequence comes from uncultured Ardenticatenaceae bacterium, assembly GCA_964429835.1. GTDB lineage: Bacteria > Chloroflexota > Anaerolineae > Promineifilales > Promineifilaceae > S016-13. The sequence goes on from CAYSDT010000567.1 coordinate 980, forward strand.
CAACAATCATCACTTTTTTCAGAATTTGAGCGTTTAGACCAGATACATGCAGAGGGATACGGCTTAGGCTTATCCATCGTGCAACGCATTATTCATAAGCTAGGCGGCGCAGTCGGCGTGGAAAGTGCCGTTGGCGAGGGGAGTTTGTTCTACTTCACCCTGCCAGCCGCACCAAATGCACTTGAATAAAATACAATTGTTAAAAGTCCACTGCGAAAAGTTGAACTTTTTGGTTTCGACATTTTTCTTCATTGGAATTTACTCATAGCACGCAGAAAACTATCACAGGGCATACCAGCCCCCACTGTAAGCAGTGTTACAGACGGCCGTTTTCCCCACAATTACACTCCCCGTTATAAAAATACAACTGAAAGCGAATTTCCAGCTTGTTCCTGCCCCATTCTGGTATATACTTAAAGATATATATCATAACGGAGATGCAATAAAATGTTAGCAGAAACAGCAAAATTATTTAGTAATGGCAGAAGTCAGGCTGTTCGCTTGCCTAAACAATTTCGGTTTCAAGGTTCCGAAGTATACATTCGCAGAGAAGGTGATGAAGTCATTTTGTCTGCAAAAAAACCATCGTGGAGTGCATTTTTCGATGCCCCTACTCAATTTGGTGATGATTTTTTGGCAGAACGGGATAATGAGCCACCGCAAGAAAGGGAGTTTTTCGAATGATTATGCTGGATACCAATATCTGCATCTATATTTTGCAAAAGCACCCCATCCACATCAAGGAAAAATTCAATGCGATAGAAACAGTTCATATTTCATCTATCGTTTATGCCGAACTTCAGTATGGTATTGAGTATGGTTCAAAACGATTACGGGCAGCGCGTAAGAGGCAATTAAATCAATTTTTGGCCTTGCTTACGATACATGATTGGGACAAACGGGCGGCTGAACAGTACGGTAAAGTAAACGCTTTTTTACGCAAGAAAGGGATGATGATTGGCAATATGGATATGTTGATTGCCGCTCATGCACTCAGTTTGAAGGCGACACTTGTTACAAATAATGGCCGTGAATTTCAAAGAATTCCCGATCTGATGGTGGAGAATTGGCATTCAGAGTAGGCCGTTATGTTGGAGTTGTT
>CAYSDT010000568.1:0-2079 GCA_964429835.1 uncultured Ardenticatenaceae bacterium
GGGGCATGGCGAATGAATTCACTGCAACGACTGCAAAGTCGGCCTACGCCGACTGAAACCTAGTCGGCGTAGGCCGACTTTGCAATTGTAGACGTGGTTTTAACCGCCATGTCAAAAACACCCCCAAACTGAAATGCACCCTACGAATTGGGTGTATTTCAGTTCTGGGGCGGGCAACGACACCGATTAAAAACCGATGTCGCAGGAATATCTAACCTTACCCCCAGAACTGAAATGAACCCGATTACATTGACCATTTTTCCTTGCTCACATTTCCCTTTATAATCCACATTGCGGTTCCATCTCCGCGCCGCTTCGCCCATATTTTGGGATCGTGGTAACGGGCGAGGCAATCGGTCACGATTCCTTTCTTCATAGCGAAGAGCGTACCCGATTCCATCGCCCCTACGAGACATTTTTTTGAGGATAACCTATGAGTTTTCACAATGCAGGTTGGTTTTCGTATTTACGGTATGACGAGAAAAAAGATCGCCCCGATATTACGCGAGAGATGTTGTGGCGCGTGTGGGGATTTGCACGGCCGTATCGCTGGGATGTAATGCAACTGTTTTTCACCATTCTGGTGATCACCCTTTTGTCGCTCATTTCGCCGCTCCTGTTCCGTGATTTAATCGACAACGCCATCCCCGAAGAAAACGTGCGCCGACTGGTTTTTTTGACCATCGGCATGGTCGCCATTCCGATGGTGAATGGCGTGATTGGCGTGTGGCAGCGCAATCTGAATTCGCAAATCGGCGAAGGCATCATTTATGATTTACGCCGCACGCTGTACGCCCATATGCAAAGCATGTCGCTCCGTTTTTTCACCAAAACGCGCACAGGCGAGCTAATGTCACGGATGAACAATGACGTGATTGGCGCACAACGCGCCGTCAGTGACACAACTGTCACCATCGTTTCCAACAGTATTTCCGTCATCGCCACGCTGACGATTATGATGATTATTGATTGGCGATTGACGCTGTTGGGCGTGTCCGTTTTGCCCCTGTTCGTGCTGCCAGCGCGGCGCATCGGCAAGATATTGCGCTCGTTGCGGCGCGAATCAATGGTGCATAATGCCGAAATGAACGCCACGATGAACGAAACATTGAACATCAGCGGCGCGTTGCTGGTCAAACTGTTTGGCCGCGAAGAGCATGAACTGGATCGATTTAGTCACGATGCCGCTGCTGTGCGCGATATTGGGGTGCAATCGGCCGTTATTGGGCGATGGTTTTTCATGATGTTGGGGGTTGTCAGTGCGGTAGGAACGGCCGTTGTTTTCGGCGTTGGCGGCTATATGACCATTCAAGGGGTGTTCACCATCGGCACCATCGTCGCCTTTAGCGCGTATTTAGGGCAATTATATGGGCCGTTGATGGCGCTCACCAACGCCCCCGTCGAATTCGCGCAAAGCATGGTCAGCTTTGAGCGCGTCTTTGAAGCGTTAGACATCCCCGTCGAAATTCAAGAAAAAGAGGGGGCGATGGGGTTGGTGGACACAAACGGCCGTGTTGAATTCAAAAACGTCTCGTTCAGCTATACCGCCGCCGACAAAGAAGGGCTGGAAGAAATCGCCCGCTTTGCGTGGGGCGGCAGCGAAGCCCATCTGCGAAAGCGTAGTAAAACGCACAATACAGTGGAAACGGGCGATGGGGACGAGGAGATTGAAAGCGTCAGCGAGATACGTTACGCGCTGACCGACGTGAGCTTCACGATTGAACCCGGTCAGTTAGTCGCCCTTGTCGGCCCCAGCGGCGCGGGCAAAACGACGGTTTCGTACATGATTCCGCGCCTGTACGATCCGGACAGCGGTCAAATTTCCATCGACGGGCATGATATTAGAGAGGTCACGCTTAAATCATTGGCCGACAACATCGGCGCGGTGACGCAGGAGACGTACCTGTTTTACGAAAGCATCCGCGCCAATTTGCTGTACGCCCGCCCCGACGCGACCGACGCGGAAATGATCGCGGCGGCGAAGGCGGCCAACATCCACGACCACATCGCCAGCTTGTCGGATGGGTACGATACGGTCGTCGGCGAGCGCGGCTATCAACTCAGCGGCGGCGAACGGCA
>CAYSDT010000569.1:0-2069 GCA_964429835.1 uncultured Ardenticatenaceae bacterium
AAACGGCCGTTTGCAAAACTGTAGGTCAAGTTTGCAAACTTGACCTACGGGTCATTGGTTCACTCCTTCGGCAAGCGAGCAAGCAAGCAAGCCTCCGAAAGTGAAGTAATCGTCGCTGAAACAGCAGGGCGTAAGAAGCCAGACTTTGTTAAGAAGTTTGGCTTTTTTGTATTTACTTGACAAATTTATGACGCACTGTGTTATACTTCGCTTTATGACGCTATGCGTCATAAGAAAGTACAATAAATTGGGGAAAAGACCTGACAGGTTTCATAAGAGCCTCTTGCTTTACATGAGTCTCGTAGAAAAACCTGTCAGGTCTGCCCCGAATCCTGATTCTGTGGAGGTTGAATGAACGATAGGACGAATACAGACGACTTTTTTGATTTTGTGGTGATTGGTTCTGGCTTTGGTGGCAGCGTGTCGGCGATGCGGCTGGCGGAGAAGGGGTACAAAACGGCCGTTCTTGAACGTGGCAAGCGATATAATGCCGATGATTTCCCTAAAACCAACTGGGACATCCCCAAATTCCTGTGGGCACCAGCGGCGCGATGCTTTGGCTTTATGGGCATCAATCTGATGGACGATATTTGGATATTGAACGGCAGCGGTGTCGGCGGCGGCAGTCTTGTTTATGCCAGCACACATATTCGACCAAAACGGCCGTTTTACCAAGCAGACGAATGGCGCGATTTAGCCGACTGGGAGGGCGATCTCGCTCCCCACTTCGACACCGCCAGCCGCATGTTGGGCGTGAACCAAAACCCCACCCTGTGGCCGGCCGACATCGCCCTGCGCGAAATTGCCGACGATTTGGAGATGGGCGACACGTTCAAGCACACGCCCGTCGCCATCTATTTTGGCACGCCGGGCGTGACGGTTCCTGATCCCTATTTTGACGGCGAGGGGCCAGATCGGGCGGGCTGTCAACAGTGCGGCGGCTGCATGGTCGGCTGTCAGCATAATGCCAAGAACACGCTGGACAAAAATTACCTTTATTTTGCCGAAAAGTGGGGTGCGGACGTGCGGGCGGAGTCGAATGTGGTGGGAATACGGCCGTTATATGGCACTCAACCCGACAATGCCCGCTATGAAATCGTCTACGAACGCAGCACCGATTGGGGCGTAAAGCGGCGTAAGACCATTCGGGCGACCAATGTTGTCGTTGCCGCTGGCGTACTTGGCACGGTCGATTTGCTGCTAAAATGCCGTGATGAAGCAGCCACGTTGCCCCATCTTTCCCCCAGATTGGGCGAAATGGCACGCAGTAACAGCGAAGCTCTCGTTGGCGTGACGGCGAAGAATGGGGACGAGAATTATGCGAAAGGCGTTGCCATCACTTCCCATTTTTGGATTGATGAGGTGACGAGCGTGGAACCTGTGCGCTATCCTGAAGGGTCATCGTTAATGCGAAATTTGATGTTCCCGATGGTTGAATTGGGGGAGAGCCGATGGGATCGGCTGAAAGCGGTGATTGTTTCTACTTGGAAACGGCCGTTTGATTTTCTGACCGTGCGCGTGTTCTCCGAGTGGGCAAAAAAGAACACGGTGCTGCTGGTGATGCAGACGGAAGACAATCGGATGCGCTTCAAGCGCGGGCGCGGGCTGTGGACGCTGTTCACACGCGGTTTGCAAACAGAGCGCGACCCCGATCAGCCCATCCCCGCCGTCGTGGACGCGGGGCGCGAAGTGCTGACTCGCTTTGCCGACAAGGTGGACGGTGTGCCGTGGATTGGGATGAATGAACTGTTAGGCAAGCCAAACACGGCGCACATTTTGGGCGGTTGTGCCATCGCGGCTGATGCCGAGCATGGCGTTGTCGGCACAAATCAGGAGGCGTTTGGCTATCCGGGTTTGTACATTGCCGATGGCTCCGTCATTCCCGCCAATTTGGGTGTGAATCCGAGCTTAACCATCACCGCCATGACGGAATTGGCGATGAGCAAGATTGGCGAGCGGGGGAGCAGGGGAGATGAGGGGCAGGGGAGCGGGGGAGTTGTACCGTTAGTTGCGCCTGATGGGTATTCGCGGGAGGCGGTTTTGCAGAAGGAACGGGTGGAACGGGTGAA
>CAYSDT010000570.1:0-2063 GCA_964429835.1 uncultured Ardenticatenaceae bacterium
TGGTCGGGCCGGTGATGGAAGAAACGGCCGTTGTTGTGCATCAAAATTTTTGGGATTAAGGCATTGAAATAGCGGGGACTGAGCCTGTCGTCCTTTCGGAAGAATAGAAGGCGGTTTATCGGGCGGAGTGGGCGGGGGTTTTTGTTGTCGGGGCAAACGGCCGTTTGCCCCGATCAAGAATGGTTCACTCTTGTAGGCGCAGCCGTAGGAGTGAACCATTCTGGGTCATCAGGCGCATGTTTCCCAGAGAGGTGGATACCCGCCTATGCGAGAATAATAATCTAGAATTTGGGGATTAAATAAATTCTCATTCCTAAATCTCAAACCCATTTTGCCCCGCAGGATTCTTATCAATCCGTTCCGCCTGTTTGAAACTGCGTAAAGCCGTTGGCATGGAAATAGACGCTCCCTCCAGCAACGCCGCAATCGTCAGAATTTGTATCTTGGGATATTGACCGCCCCAAAGTGACGACTCATAAAACCCAGCCGTAGCCGCTTCTGTTTTCATCGGCTTACTAGGTGGTTTCAACGTAATGAACACCCCAATCGCTCCTTTCACACGCTCAACTGTGCCGACTAAATCTCGAATATCACGGCTGCTGACTTTTCCACTTTTAACTTGCACCAACACCTGTTGCGGTCTTCGGTCTGCACCATCAATAAAGTTAATCACCCCATCAATTCCCCTATCTGCCCCTTTCTTACCGCGTTTCTTGCTCCCCTTGACCGTTTGGCTGGGGCGAGCTTTAATCAATGACAATGCCCACCATTCAAACTGAAAACGATCTTGCTTTGCCAGATATTCGGCCGCTTTCACCGATTCTGGTTCACCAACAACTGCAAAATCAGCTTCGGGGAATGATTCTTGCAGGCGGTATTTTTGAAGGGCAATGGCAAGATGGGTGATATCAACACCGATCCATTGGCGATCCAATTTTTCGGCGGCGGCAATTGTTGTGCCACAACCGCAAAATGGATCAAGGACAACATCACCTTTACGGCTGCTTGCTTTAACAATGCGCTCTAATAACTCCAGTGGTTTTTGCGTAGGGTAGCCGAGCCGCTCTTTTGACATGGGGTTAAGGATTGAGATTTCCCACCAATCTGGCATTGGTGAACCCTTTGAATCTTCATCTTCGTTTGACGCTAACCTTTTTCCCGAATCATCGAAAACAGCTTTTTGCTTTTTTCCTTTCCAACGCTTCATTGTACCTTTTGATAATGGTACATATTGGGTATTGAACAGGTTATCCTCTGATTTAGCATAAAATAGAATGACATCGTGATTACTTACAAATTGCTTTTGGGTTATTGACCATTTTCGATAGCACCATGCAATTTCGTTACGGAAATTCTCTGCACCAAAAATTGCGTCAAGCACTATTTTTAAGTAATGGCTGGCGGTAGGATCGCAATGTAAATAAAGACTCCCCGTTGATTTAAGGACGCGATGTAATTCAATCAATCGAATCGCCATCATCACCAAATAGGCCAACATTTGGTTTGCACCGACAAAGCCGCGTAATGCACCTATGAGTTGGCTCACTTCATTGGGAGAGTCTTCGATTAATTGACGATATGCTTCTTCAGCCGCCATGTCCCAATGCCATGTATCATCAAACGCCGCGATTTGTGCGCTGCTGTCTTGTCCGCTTTCATCTTTGAACAGTACGTTATAGGTGCGCTTGGAATTAAAGGGCGGGTCAAGGTAAATTAAGTCCACGCTTTCATCAGCGATGTATTCACGCAATATCGCTAAATTATCGCCATAATACAGGGTGTTTTTGTCTGATTGTGTCATAAGGTCTCCATGTTGTTTGTTTACAACTGGCGGGGATTATAGGCGGGGGCGGGGGATTCCCCAAACGGTGAAGGTTGTGGGGGTGGTTGGGATGCTGGGGTTGTTGAGGGGGAAAACGGCCGTTTACCCCCATCCCCCACAATAAATTTGTCACAACCTCATTCCCCATAGATAATTCATCAAAACAAACCGTAAAGGAGCTATAGATGAAAAAATCAGGATGGGTACTCGTTGGAATTGGCGCATTGCTGGCCGCATTGGT
>CAYSDT010000571.1:0-2062 GCA_964429835.1 uncultured Ardenticatenaceae bacterium
CATCATCATCAAAAACCAATCGATCTGGAAAATCAGGAGCGGGAATGTCGCCCATTCCTTCGATGTATAGCATGGGACTGCCATAATTGGCGGCAGCGGAAGTCAACGCTTTGCGCTGTTCGTGGTTCAACCCATCGGGCAAGCCCTTGAAAAGGGGGATGGGGCCGAGCGGCGTGTGCCACGATGGTTTACGTTGCTTGCCTACCCAGTCGCCCAAGAGGGAGAAGTCCGTTGGCTCGTCTACGGCGGCGGTGACGATGATTTCTAAGTTTGGTAAACGGCCGTTTTCATCCAACAACCCATATTTCGGCGTATACCCCGTCAGCGCACACGCCAACGCCGACAATCCAGATTCCCGATTGGTCGTCAGTTCGCAATATGAATTGCCAAACGCGATGGCGTTCGACTCCGCCCACGCCGCGATGCCCGCCGTCACCACCCCATCCCATTCGTAGGGGGTGCAGGATTGGGTCGGTTGCACGCCAAGCTGCGTATACCGTTCCACGATTTCGTGATTATGCTCCAAAAAATCAGGGGCGACGATTCGCATCTCGTCGAATTGGGCTTCATCGCAACCCGCCGAGTTCAACGTGGTGGGGACGGCGACTTGTGCCATCGGATCATCGGCTAATTTGGCTAAAAATTGGCGCAATCCCAGCCCGCCTGTCAGCGGCGAAACGCCGGCAAGGTGGGCAGTTTGGATGGGGATCAGTTCGGTCGCGCCAGCGGCGGCGGCCATGTCCAGCAACAGCCGCATCGCCATCTGTTTGGCGATGCCGCGTGTGCCGTCGAGCATTTTTTGTTGTTCAGGATTAAGGGGGATTGTTGTCATGAGGATTTCGGTGTAGGGGCGGTTCGCGAACCGCCCCTACGAAGTAATTATTCCACCACGATGTCATCGGGCGGCGTGGGGCGTGTTTTCTTTGATGGTTTGTTTTCTTTATAATGAATATATTCGCGCTGTGTTTCGTAGGCAAAATCAATGTCATCGTAAGCTGCGAAGCCGCGCAGGACGGATTCCCAAACGGTTTCGCGCACGACGCGGCGTTGTCGTGGCTCGACAAGATAGCGCAAAGTCAACAGTACGCCGCTGCTGGCGACGCTGGTGTACACGGTCGGGGTCAAATTGCTGTAGTTAATAATGAAGCGAGGGTTTTTGCTTTGGGCGCGGCGTATGTCGCCACGATTGATGTGTGGTGCTTTTTGTTGCACGATACGGGTCAAAATAGATTTGGCCTTTTCCCAATCGCTTTCAAATGTAACCATGATGGGGATTTCTTCCCAAATGTAGGAAAAACCTTGATTGTAATTGGCGAAAACATCGGTGAAAACGTGTCCATTTGGAATATGGATGATACGCCCTGTACTTTGGTCATCATCTGCCCAATTGCCAATTTCCAGAAGGCTGAACTGGAACAGGCGGGTGTCGATGACATCGCCAGCGTGATCGCCGATTTGAATGCGGTCGCCGACGACAAACGGCCGTCTCCACATAATGAACAACCAGCCAGCCAAGCTGACGATTAAATCTTGCAGTGCAATCGCCAAACCAGCCGACAGCAATCCGATGTAGGTGACAAGCGACTGCACACTTTCAATCCATAATTGCCCAATGAGGACAAAACCGATAACGACGGTCACATATTCGATGAATTTGCGCCAATTATAAAGTTGACGGGGGTCGTTGGGGAATTTGTTGTGGGCAAAGTGAAAGGCGACAAGGCGCAGGACGATGAGGACGATGAGAATAACGGCCGTTTGTGCCAGTCGCACCTGCGTGGGAACACTCAGGTTGAACATCTCTAAAATGTATTGTTCAATCGCTTCGATCATCATTTCTGCCTTATTTACCGTACAATTTGCCCCATTTTATGACAAATTAACTTTATTTACAGCATTAACGGCAGTTTGCTTACTATTTGTCATTCCGAACCCCCAAAGGGGTGAGGAATCTTGCTCCAGTAGCGTAAAGATTTCTCCCTACGGTAGAAATGACCAGCGGAGGCTGAGCTTGTCGAAGTCGTAGCGGCCTTCGGTTACACGGCGGTTAAAACCGCAGCAA